>NZ_NFHY01000046.1:0-561 GCF_002161525.1 Drancourtella sp. An57 | reverse complement strand
GATATGAGGGTTCCATTTGAGGTCCCTGCCGAAGGTATGGAGGACCATGATGAAACCGGGAGTGAAGTTCATGGATTTATTCTGCTTAAAAAACATACGGGAGACAACGCTGTTTACGGCATGGAAAAGACAGTCGAGGAGGGAGCGGTCATTGAGAAAAAAGTCCCGGAGCTGTTCATCAATGGTAAAGACACAATGGCGGTGAGGGACATCAATAAGTTTAAAGGACATAGAGGTAGTACGATCCATGGCATATTTATTTCCACAGGTAGGGCAGAAACGGCTGTGGCAGCGGAAAGGGACAAATTTCAGCTTACCGCAGGAAGGGCAGCCATACATGGCCCCGCCAAAGGAAGGATCGCCACAATTGATCATCTTATCGATATTTTCCACTTCAGTTTTTCTGGGGTGGAGAGTATATATAATTTCTTCATAATGGTCTTTAAAAATGGTTTGTAATATATTCATAAGTCTATTATGCAGGAAAAACACATAAAAAGAAACCCCCAATTCCCCCATGAATGGGGGCTAGGGGGCTGAAGTGTCGAAGACACTTTTTTA
>NZ_NFHY01000045.1:0-567 GCF_002161525.1 Drancourtella sp. An57 | reverse complement strand
AAAAAGAAGAAACCGGCGGAAGCCGTTTTCATATAAAGTGTGGGCTTATAGCTCAGCCGGTTAGAGCGCACGCCTGATAAGCGTGAGGTCGGTGGTTCGAGTCCACTTAAGCCCATCACAATTTAAGAATGAAAGATGAGGCTGAGGAGGTAAGGCCCACTTGACCCATCACAATTTCAGTGTAAAAGGTGAGAGTGAGGAGGTAAAGTCCACTTAAGCCCATCACAACTTAAACAAAAACTATATACGGGGGATTAGCTCAGTTGGGAGAGCGCCTGCCTTGCAAGCAGGAGGTCACGAGTTCGAATCTCGTATTCTCCACTCGGATCGGAAACGGTCCGTAAGATATGAAAATGTACCTTGAAAACCGCATATAAGAACACAAATAGAAATATCAAGACATCCGAGGTAATGTGAACACATTATTGAGAACAACGGCAGATCAAAAGATCTGCACTATCGACCAACACATATCACGCTAGGTATGTGAGATTACGGAATGCTCCGTGAAAGATTTAAATAACTCGAGGCGAAGCCTCTCGTTATCCCGTCTTTCGAAACCGCATT
>NZ_NFHY01000044.1:0-656 GCF_002161525.1 Drancourtella sp. An57 | reverse complement strand
TGCTCCTCCCCGAAGCTTTTCGCAGCTTATCACGTCTTTCATCGGCTCTTAGTGCCAAGGCATCCACCCTGCGCTCTTTTCAGCATAACCAACTTGATTCGGAATGCGGTTTCGAAAGAGGATTCCCTTTCACGGAGCATTCCGTAATCTCACATGCCTAGCGTGACATGTGTTGGTCGATAGTGCAGATCGTTTGATCTGCCGTTGTTCTCAATAATGTGTTCACATTACCTCGGATGTCTTGATATTTCTATTTGTGTTCTTATATGCGGTTTTCAAGGTACACGTCCCGGTCATTCCAAAAGATATTTTGTTGACCGGCTGACTGATTTTTATCAGTCATATGAAATCTGAAGTTTTCTTCAAACTTCATATCACTGGTAAAATGACCGCCGGCATTTCTGCCTGGCGTTTACCGTATTGTCAACAGCACTTCCCTGCTGGTCGGGTGGTCATGAAGTCCCCTTTCTTCATGTCCGTATCTATATTAAAATTTATCTCAAAGGCCTCCGCCTGTTTCCAGTCCGGTTCCTTCATTTCTTTTTTGGAGCTGGCGGCCACCTGCTCTCCCACACCGTCTCCAGTGCAGTACCATCGGCCGTCTGGGGCTTAACCATCGTGTTCGGGATGGGTACGGGTGTTTCCCCCAGGCGCAT
>NZ_NFHY01000043.1:0-667 GCF_002161525.1 Drancourtella sp. An57 | reverse complement strand
TCTTTCCACGAGAACGGGACATGGCTTTCTCGTACATTTCTTCCAGAGAAACACGTTTATGATTGAAATAAAGCTCTAAGAACAGCATGGTTGTACCGCATTCACATTTGATCGGGTCATAACCAAAGGAAGAAAGGATGGCGGTACGCCACTGGTTAAAACTCCTGTAAATGTGGTGTTTTTCCCGGGAAATGGTCCTGCGGAGTTTTTTATCAATCTCCCTGTGCCTGGCATAAATGCCGCCATAGCGGATCATCTTAAAATGTTTTTCCGGGATATGACGGACCAGACGCTGTATAAATTCCATGACCGGGATAGTCTCTTCCACATATTGATCATCTTCATGGCGATTGTAATGGAAGGTAACGAAGTCAGCATCATAGTTGTCAATGCGGGAAGTAGCGATCACCGGACGGCCGAGATAGCGGCCGATATATTTGATAGCAGTTTTCGGGTCACAGTTATTGGGTTTGGCATAGACATAGAAGCCGTCTTTGTGTTCCCGGTAGCAGCGAGCCTTCACCTTTTTAAAAGAAGGGCCGATCTTAGCCTCCAATTCATTCAGGAGAGCAGTACGGAAAGCGTTGCGCAGATAAGTATAGTTGAAATGATGAGTCTTGCGCCAGAAAGCATTGTCGCTGTAACCGCCCTCAGAAATAAGACAATG
>NZ_NFHY01000042.1:0-676 GCF_002161525.1 Drancourtella sp. An57 | reverse complement strand
GGAGTGAAAGAGAACCTGAAACCCTGTGTTTACAAGCTGTGGAAGAACGAGAAATGTTCAACCGCGTACTTTTTGTAGAACGGTCCGGCGAGTTACGCTGGCAGGCGAGGTTAAGGACTCAAGGTCCGGAGCCGAAGGGAAACCAAGTCTTAAGAGGGCGATCATAGTCTGTCAGAGTAGACCCGAAACCGGGTGATCTATCCATGTCCAGGTTGAAGTTGCCGTAAAAGGCAATGGAGGACCGAACCCACATCCGTTGAAAAGGGTGGGGATGAGGTGTGGATAGGGGAGAAATTCCAATCGAACCCGGAGATAGCTGGTTCTCCTCGAAATAGCTTTAGGGCTAGCCTCGATAGAGTCAGGTGGAGGTAGAGCACTGAATTTCCTAGGGGGCGTCAAAGCTTACCGAAGAATATCAAACTCCGAATGCCATGCTGATGCTTATCGGGAGTCAGACTGCACGAGATAAGTTGGGCAGTCAAAAGGGAAAGAGCCCAGACCTGCAGCTAAGGTCCCAAAGTGTGTGTTAAGTGGAAAAGGATGTGGGATTTCGAAGACAACTAGGATGTTGGCTTAGAAGCAGCCATCCATTGAAAGAGTGCGTAATAGCTCACTAGTCGAGAGGTCCTGCGCCGAAAATGTCCGGGGCTGAAACACACCACCGAAGCTCAGGAAT
>NZ_NFHY01000041.1:0-751 GCF_002161525.1 Drancourtella sp. An57 | reverse complement strand
ACTCTCGCTAATCCATCCCGTTACTGTTGTCTGGTTTGTGGAACTTGAAGTTCCTTGTTCTGAATAATTCTCATGAATTTTCAGGGATCGTTGTCTATTGTTCAGTTATCAAAGTTCTTAGTTTTCGTTGCCGCTCTCTCGCGACAGCTATATTAGGTTATCACATCCGCTCGTTTCTGTCAAGCACTTTTTTTATTTTTTTTCAAGCACGCTCGTCAGTAAACTGTTGTGATTCCGCTTTTCTGCATCATCAGTGTAAGCTTGTTTATTTTACCATCGCAGTTGTGTAATGTCAAGAGTTTTTTGACATTTTTATTCCTGCGAAACGGAGAAAGAGGGATTTGAACCCTCGCGCCGCTATTAACGACCTACTCCCTTTCCAGGGGAGCCCCTTCAGCCTCTTGGGTATTTCTCCAGGACTGTCTGTATAAAGCGGAGAGGGTGGGATTCGAACCCACGCGCCCTTGCGGACAAACGGTTTTCAAGACCGCCTCGTTATGACCACTTCGATACCTCTCCATACTGCCGTATTTACAAACATTTTCTGTTCGCTCAGCGAACAATGATTATTCTATCAGAAGTGATTCTCCTTGTCAACAAATAATTTACATATTTTGCAACTTTCTTTTCCGACTGAACTGAAAAGTTTATTTCCACTTTAAATGGGCTAAAGTGGATTTTAGTCTTACGCTTATTTCTACTTCCATTCCTGTTGCAGTTTGTCTTACACTGGTCTTGGTTGACAGTCGCT
>NZ_NFHY01000040.1:0-940 GCF_002161525.1 Drancourtella sp. An57 | reverse complement strand
CCTTATGGATATACGGGAAATCAGGCGTAACTAGTGTGGGGATCAATGCTTCTTCCGGAAAAAGTGTATGGCGGATTTCTACTTCATCCATGGACTCCAACACATCATTCGATAACTGGTGTTCGGAAGCAGCCTTAGCCACCCTTGCCACCGTGTTTCTGGATACATGCAGAAAACTGGCAATGTGTCGCTGGCTGTATCCATCCCGAAGCATTTGTAAAATAGGTTTCTCTTTGGACATTGAATCGTCCTCCTCTCAAAGTATTACGGATTCATCCGTTGGGATCATTGTATTGCTTTAAGAGGTGGCTCTCAACAGCGGATTCACCTTCTCATATGGGTGGCTCCGACATTCGGAATGGGTGGCTCTATGCAACGGATTGAGTGGCTCCGAAGTCACGGAATACTCAATAATATCAGAGAAATGTGAAAAGATGTATTCATTATAACACGAAAAATAGAAAGCAACGAGTATTTTTTTGATATATGGAAAGGGTAAAAATGGTCGAGTTTTCTTGCCTTTTCGTTATTGGTATGTTACTCTATCTATATCTGAAAAGCATTCGCTTTTCGTATTTCTAAGGCGTTCGCCGAATTATTCAAATCTTATTATTGTATACGGCAGATCTAATGGCTGGCAATCGGACAGTTTCTTTTTCGCTTTTCTATCAGGAACATTTATTCCCTAAACCACTTTTTCCGATGGCAAAAATATGCTACACTTACAGCATACAGAAACATCCTTTTCCAGCGGATGAGAAGCCGGGAAAGGATCGAATTATGAGAAAAATCAAAAGAAAAAGAAAGACACAAAATAAGAAAAGACAAACTGCCCGAAGCGAAGATTTTATCATGAAGCCTTCCGTGGACTGGTGTTTCAAAGAGCTGATGAGAAATCCAAAGACAAGAAAAGGATTTATTGCAGTGCTTTTGCAGGTTA
>NZ_NFHY01000004.1:0-197005 GCF_002161525.1 Drancourtella sp. An57 | reverse complement strand
ATTGCTTTAAGAGGTGGCTCTCAACAGCGGATTCACCTTCTCATATGGGTGGCTCCGACATTCGGAATGGGTGGCTCTATGCAACGGATTGAGTGGCTCCGAAGTCACGGAATACTCAACTGGTGGTCATATGGATCGCTATCATGACAAAATATACAGTATCGAAAATGAAGAATTTAAGTTATTATATGAAGGAGAGTATGGGGCCGAAAATAATTCCAATATTCAGTTAGATGAAAACGGAGCTCCAATTTATAAATATTATTGGAACGGATCAGAAGTGGCTTCTGAAGCAGAGTATACACAGTTACTTGATGAAGTTTTTGATGTAAATCAAGGAGTAAGTCCATTTGATAATGCAGAGTATGACGGTGAATTAGGTAGATATGTAGGTAATGGATTGTGCAGTTATGAAGAGATTATAAATGAGATTCTTCAATATTAGTGATTATGATAAAGCAAAATTGCAATAGGTATTTGCTTGGAGGTTATCTCATTCTATAAAAGTAACTGGTCAAAATGAAGGTCTGTTGCCAAAAAATAAAACCGATCTTAGCCAAGTGGATAATTGAAAAAATATAAAATTTTTCCTGCCGGTAGATTAGCTACTGGCAGTTTTTTATAGACTATAAAACCCTAAGGTATATACAGACAAACTAACTGGTGATTCGATATATCGAAAATATTCTAAAAATACACAGAAGAAGAGATCAGGGAAATGATGAACCACATCAATTCCTATCCGAGAAAAAAGTGGAACGGACAGGCTCCTATAGATCTTTTTATCAAGATCTACGGCCAGGAGACTGCGAACCTCCTGGGCCTTGAAAAGATCCCATCCGATTCCATAACCCTTACACCGGCTTTGTTTAAGAAGTAAACCGGAATTTCAGAGAAGACAGGACACGGTAAAAAAGGAAACACAAACAGGGTGCATTTACAACTTCTGCGAAAAGTAAAAAATGCAGTCTGTGTTTTGTCATGCCTTCCTTTAAGAAATTTTACAAGGAAAATGGGAAAAAGGCAATCCAAAGCTGGAAAACAGCTAAAAAACTGTTGCAGTTAGTCATGACTGTGTGCAGTTACAACTTCAATGTTGCAATAAGGATTTCAATTAACCTGAGGAGAGATGGTCTCTTTTTCGGCAAGGGCAGAATCCTTTCTCATCAGTACGCCCCATAAATCCGAGTACGAGGTTTCCAGGGCGCTGTATTTTGTCAGGTCAACATCCCCGAATACCACACCAAAGTCAATCAGTCCCTTGTCCAGCTGCTCCATGACCCGGGAAGCATTTCCGCTGGATATGTGATAATGGATACCGGGATATTGTTCCTGAAGCCTTCCGGCAGCTTTGGCCATCAACCGGACTCCATCTGTCTCCCCTGTTCCAATGTAAACGTCTCCCATGACGATATTATCGTTCATAGTAATCTCATTTTCTGCTTTTTTGACCAGATCCAGGATCTCTTCTGCCCGTTTTCGTAAAATCATTCCCTCTTCCGTCAGCATGATTACAGCGACGCTGGAAGACAATGAAGCCTGAACGTTATATTTGCATCGGATTACTACTTGCCTGGAGGGCCGTTTTATTTTACTTTGTATCCTATTTTTCCCTCAAAACCACAGCCTTAGATGCGCTTCTTCGGCGTTCATCGCTTAATTTGGCATAGTGTTTCTTTGTCGTGTTGACGTCGGCATGACCAAGTACATCGGCCACCAGATAGATGTCTCCGGTTTCACGGTAGAGGGCAGTGCCGTAGGTGCTTCGCAGCTTATGTGGCGTGATGGTTTTGACTGAGACTGCGGAGCAGTATTTCTTTACCATTTTTTCTACTGCATCGACGCTGATCCGCTTTTTCTGGCCGGAGAGGAAGAGGGCGTCTTCATGGCCGGAGAGGGGAGTGATGCCGTTTCTCTGGAGCTCCAGATAGTCTTTCAGTGCCTTTTCCACTTCCTCACCGAAGTAGACGATCATTTCGTTTCCACCTTTCCGGATGATCCGGATGCCGTTGTTTTTAAAATCAACATCAGAAATGTTCAGTCCTACAAGTTCGGAGACTCGAACACCCGTTCCGAGCAGGAGAGTAACGATTGCAATGTCGCGGTATTTCTGTTTCTGATAATGATACAGTTTGACACCGGTCAGATCATTTCCATAATTTTCAATATAATCAAGAAGTGCGGCGACTTCATCGGTATCCAGCTGAATAATCGCTTTTTCTTTGATTTTCGGCATATCTACAAGACGGACCGGATTGCTTGTTAACAGTTCGCGTTTGCACAGATAATCATAGAAACTGCGCAGGCACGACATTTTCCGGGCGATTCCGGTACGGGAGTTGGTTTCGGTTCGGTTATCAGGCGTCTTATAGGCCTTGAGATATTCTTCAAATTCTTCAAAATCTACGGGCTTTAACATGGACAGATCCTTAATAGAAATCTCGGAAAGTGCCTTGTCATGAAGCGTGGGATTTGTTTCCTGAAGAAACCGGAAGAACACGCGCAGATCATATGCGTATGACAATCTGGTTTTATCGGATGTTGTGGTTTCCTTGGCACGGAAATATTCCTTTACATAAGGAGGCAGTTCGGATAAAAATTCCCGAAGCCTCATGGTATTTTCAATTTTTACCTGTTCACGGTAAGTAGCAGGCTTAGCCATAAATAAAATCCTCCAAATTCTGTAAAAATGTTCCAGTTGCGGGTCGTTGGTCAAATTGAGGTTTCTGAGAGTAGTTTAACATAAAACAAAGGAAAAAGCCAGACTTTTTCGGATAAATCTGTATTTGTCCGCTAAACTAATTGTGCAGACAAACTGCTGTTTTGAGCTTGTTCAGAAGCCATGGACGTAAAAAAGCCATGAAAAATCATTTTACACAAAGTATGTAAAAAAGTTCTCATGGCTTTCAGTCTTCTTTTTACTTTTATTTTCTTATTCTACGGTTCATGGATTCCGAGAACTTCATCGACCGGTACTGAGAAAATGATTCCGTGTGCCTCGGTCTGTAATCCGCAGGCAGAACTGATTTCATTCATGATATAGGATTTTTTCTCTCTTGGCACAATGATCATGACAAATTCCTGTTCTTCCTGCATGGAAATTCCTAAAAACTGTACGACGGCTTCCGTTCCCCTTCTTCGTCCACGAATGACAGATCCTCCGCTTGCTCCCGCCTTTGTTGCGGCATCGATCACCTCGTCACTGAACCCTTCACGAACCGCCACCGTAATCATGGCATATGAAGTTTCGTTAATCATTTGCTGAACCTTCCTTTCTATATGAGCTTTTGCTATTTTTTCCTGTTCTGCACTAAGTAAGTTAAGCATGCTTGCCTGGACACCTGTGATCGGCAGCGTCAAGGCAATACCCTTCCCTTTCTTGCGGATCTCAAAGGTTTTTTCCAGCATTTCAAAGATTTCGCTGATTTTACTCTTTGGAATAAGTGCGGCCGTAATCACTCTCGTACTTCCGTCAAGACCGCAGATATCAAGAATCTCTGTTTTGGCCGTTCCCTGGGCGCGGAACTGGTAATAAATCGGCTGTTCTGCTTCCGTAAACAGATGATTGATG
Organism: Drancourtella sp. An57; assembly: GCF_002161525.1. Lineage (NCBI taxonomy): Bacteria > Bacillati > Bacillota > Clostridia > Eubacteriales > Oscillospiraceae > Drancourtella > Drancourtella sp. An57. The sequence continues at coordinate 193,434 of NZ_NFHY01000004.1, read as the reverse complement.
CTCTTGTCCGTGTCGGTATCTGTGATAATCAACAGCAGACGAAGTGCGAATAAATGTGGCGTCATACCTCTTCATCCTCCAATTCGATAATGTTATCTTCCAGAATGTGTTCCTGTGTTCTGGAAGTTTTTTTCAGTTTGTGTTCATATACAAGGCCCATGATCTGAATCGCGATCAAAGGTGCCAGGGCAACCAGGGCGACGACTCCAAACGCGTCTTTCACGACATTTCCTCCCAGTGCGGTACATGCGCCCATTGTCAGAGGGAGAAGAAATGTAGATGTCATCGGACCGCTTGCCACACCGCCGGAGTCAAATGCAATTCCTACAATGATCGGCTGAACACGGTAACTCATTCCAATAGCAAGAATGTATCCGGGAATCAGGATCCAGTAAACCGGAATTCCGGTCAGAACCCGGATCATTGCAAGCCCTACTGCTCCTGCTACTCCAATCGACAGACAGATGTTCATTTGTCCTCTTGTTACCATACCGTCCGTGATATCTTCTACCTGATGATTTAATAGCTGTACGGCAGGTTCCGCTTTTACAATATAATATCCGATCAGAATTCCTACCGGAATCAGAAGCCACTGGTAGGAACTCGAAACCATCTGCTCTCCCAGAAGATTTCCAACCGGAGCAAATCCGACATTGACTCCGACAAGGAACATGATCAGTCCAATAATCGTGTAGACAAAACCAATACACATTCTAAAAAGCTGCTTTCTGTGATATTTTTTTGTTGCCGCCTGAAACAGTACAAATACGGTAAGGATCGGAAGCATGCTGATGATCACCTCTTCCGTGTACTGTGGCAGTGCCCATAGAAACTGATCGATCACATCCCGTGTAGTTGTTACATCCGGAATGGTGACCGCTGTATAGACGGCGTCGGTCGGGTGATAAAAAATCCCAAGGAGCAGAACCATCAGAATCGGTCCGATACTGCTGAGAGCAATCAGGCCGAAGCTGTCATTGGCACTGTCTTTATCACTTCTGGCCGCTGACAGACCGATTCCAAGTGCCATAATAAAAGGTACGGTCATCGGTCCGGTCGTTACTCCGCCGGAATCGAACGCAACCGCAAGAAATTCACCGGGTGCTGCAAGGGCAACAAAAAACAAGAGAAGGTACATTAACGTCAACAGACGTGAAAGACTGATTTTAAACAGAATTCTAAGAACTGCAACGACAAGAAAAATACCTACCCCGACTGCGACTGTCAGTACGAGGACTCTGTTCGGAATTGATGCCACCTGGTTTGCCAGAACCTGAAGATCCGGTTCCGAAATGGTGATCAGAACACCCATCAGGAAGCATCCACCGACAATAAATAGAAGATTTCGTTTTTTGATAAGCTGTCCGCCGATGCCCTGTCCGAGCTGCGTCATGGAAATGTCGGCACCGAGCTGAAAGAATCCCATCCCGAAGATCAGAAATACCGCTCCGGCAAGAAAGAGGGAAAACGCTCCCACTTCCATCGGGATCAACAGAATACTCAAAAGCAGCACAATGACAGTGATCGGAAGGACGCTTGAGAGAGATTCTTTTACTTTTTCTCTGAGTTTTTCCATCATCAACCTCTTTTCTTTTTAGATTTTCATAAAGTCACATACTCCTCTGCCAGAATACTGTAAACGGCCAGATCCACAATCCCCCGGTTATTCTTCCCGCCCTGACGAAGAGTCCCCTCATATGTCATGCGGCATTTCTGCATGACTTTTCCAGAGGCAGGATTCTCTGTATCGTGACAGGCTTCAATCCGGTTGACGCCCACCTGCTCAAAGAAAAAGCTTATAATGGCAGAAAGTGTCTCCGTCATAATTCCACGGTTCCACCAGGCACTTCCAAGACAGTATCCGATGGAAATGCTCTCAAGCTCCTCATCAATCTTGACTGCGCTGATAGTTCCGATCGGGTTTTCGGGGCAGTCTTTTAGCGTGATACTCCACTGGTAAAAATCAGGCTTTAGATAGGATTCGATCCATTCCAGAAGAATCTGTCTGGTAAGGTCAGGATCGACATGTGCAGGCCAGGAAAGAAATTTTGTGACGTGCGGATCTTTTGCCCAGTTTTCATAGACAGCATGGACGTCTTTCATTGTAAACCGGCCAAGATACAGCCGGTCCGTCTCAAGAAGACATGTTCCTTTATGTTCCATACCTATTTCCCTCTTTTCATTTTCACAGGAAACTGTGACAAATTATACTTTATTATAACATATTTATGCAGAACCTTCTTCTAAAAATTTTATAAAAATGCATACCAGAACCGAAGCAGAAATTTTCTAAACGGATTTGCGGACGCATAGAAGAACCGTACTGTCTTTTGGCAGATTCCGCGAAGAAGCACATTTTCCTCTTCAGAAGGCGCTTTGTCGCCATAAGCGGCCGCATTGACAGCGGCCATCATGCTCCGGATCTCTTCATTTTTAAGAACCGGTACCGTTGTTTTCAAAAACGCTGTGGATCTGCTCCTGCATTGCCAGAAAATCCTCTCTGGAAATTACAGGAGAAAGCTGTCCGGCCCTGCTCCCGGCGCCCGTCTCCATGACCATCTGAAGTTCATTTTCAAAGTCCGGATAACCAAGACTTAATGAAATCATGAACCGGTCCGTCTGGGCCTGCGGAAGAGGCTGTGTTCCGGCAAGATCTACCGGATTCTGGGTTGCAATCACAAGAAACGGCCGCGGAACCGGTCTTGTTACTCCATCCACTGACACCTGGCGTTCTTCCATCACTTCCAGAAGCGCTGACTGGGTCTTTGGCGATGTCCGGTTAATCTCGTCTGCAAGAAGCAGGTTGCAGAAAACGCTTCCCGGCTGAAAGACAAAGGATTCCTCTTCTCTTTTATAAAGGGAAAATCCGGTCAGATCGGAAGGAAGGACATCCGGCGTAAACTGAACACGGCGGCATTCCATATCCATGGAGCGGGTAAAACTAAGTGCCATGGTTGTCTTTCCGATTCCCGGAATATCTTCTAAAAGGACATGCCCGTCCGCCAGAAATGCAAGGAAAATCTCGGCAGTCTCCTGCTCTTTTCCAAGGATCACCTGATTGACCTGTTGAAGGACTGCTTCCGCTTTTTTATGATAATCATTCATTGTATATCTCCTCATCCTGATAGTTTCATAATATGATTGTGTAATTCTACACCAGATTTACCTTAGCGGAAAAATGTGAGAAAATTATGAGGAAATTGTAAAAGATATGCTAGAACCGGGTGCTGTACGACAAAATAAACCTTTCTTTTACATCTGTTTGACAACCGCTGAAAATCATGTTATTTTATAATCGTTAGCACTCAATAAGTATGTTGGCTAATAAGGAGGGGTTTTATGATTGTAAGACCAATGTATAATCTTGTATTGCTTCCGGATGTAAATTACTATTTCAAGAATGATTTCTTAAAAGACTGGAGTCCGGTTCAGATAGAAGCACAGGAACGAATCCTTTTCCTCGTTCTGCGGGATAATAAACCGCGGGAAGAACTGCAGCCTGAGGACTTTTATCCGATCGGCGTTTCGGCCCGGATCGATTCGATCGAGGAAGACGGCAGTATCCATGTTCATACTCTGGAAAGGGTAGATATTTCAGAGATCGAAATTCACGACGGGTATATTGAGGCGGAGGCATGTGTCCGGGCAGAGGTAGATGATCTGCCGAAGGAAGAAGAATCCGAGCGGTTTACACGGATCCAGCGTGCGCTTCTGCAGTTTGTGCAGAAATACCAGTGGGGAATGTGGGCCAGAAGCTATATCCTTCAGTGGAACAATATGGAGGAAGCGGTCTGTACACTGACGGAATATCTGAATCTGACACCGGATGAAAAATATCAGATTCTTGCGGCAGATTCAGAAAGGGAGCGCTTTAATCGTATGGAGCAGGCCATATATGAGCTTGTGGAAGTTTCCAAAGTTTCCGAGGAAGCACAAAGCGCGCAGAAAGACGATCAGGAACAGCTGTACCGGGAGGCAGCCATCAAAAAGCAGATCGGATATCTGCAGCAGGAACTGGATGAAATGCATCCGGAAAATGTGACGGATATCCAGATGTTTGAAAAGAAAATTGAAGAATCCAAAATGAACGAGACCGCAAGAAAAGAGGCGGAAAAAGTACTTGGACGAATGAAACAGGAAGGCCAGGACGGTCACGAGTACGGAATGCTGTATGATTATCTGGATTTCCTTACTTCTCTTTCCTGGGAAGTTCCGGAATCTTCTCCGGTAGATCTGGATGAGGCACAGCGGATTCTGGATGAAGACCACTACGGCCTGAAGAAAGTCAAGGAGCGGATTATCCAGCAGATTGCCGTTATGTCCCTGAACAAGAAACAGTCCGGTTCGATCCTTCTGTTTACCGGTGCACCGGGAACCGGAAAGACAAGTATCGGACAGAGCATTGCCAGAGCCCTTGGACGGTCCTACGCACGAATCAGCCTGGGCGGCGTCCGGGATGAGGCGGAGATTCGCGGACACAGGCGGACCTATATCGGAGCCATGCCGGGCCGGATCATGCAAGGCATTAAGCGCAGCGGATCTTCCAATCCGGTTGTCGTACTGGATGAGGTAGATAAACTCTCCAAAGATTACAGCGGCGATCCGGCGAGCGCCCTTCTGGAGGTGCTTGATCCGGAACAGAACAATACCTTTACGGACCACTATCTCAATGTTCCGTATGATCTTTCCAATGTTCTGTTTATTTGTACGGCGAATACAACCGATACCATTCCGGAACCGCTTCTGAACAGGATGGAGGTTATCTCCTTCAGCGGATACACGGAAGTAGAAAAACTTCAGATTGCCAAACGCCACCTGATTCCAAAGGCGGAAAAAGCCATGGGGATTCCGGCGGAAAAGCTGGAGATTCCGGAAGAAGTCTTAAGACAGATCATTACAGAATACACGATGGAGTCTGGTGTCCGTGGACTGAAAAAGCAGATCGATGCCATGTGCAGGGCACTGGCTGTCCGGCTTGTGAAAAATCCGGAGGAGAAGCTCTCTGTCCAGCCGGGAGATCTGCGTACACTGCTTGGAAGAAAGCAGCTGCATCATGACATGAGGCTTACCGAGGCAGATCCTGGAACTGTGACCGGCCTTGCCTGGACTGATGCCGGTGGAGAGATCCTTTATATCGAAAGCCGTCTGATGCGGGGTGACGGTAAAGTCACCATCACAGGACAGCTGGGAGACGTGATGAAGGAGTCCATCCAGATTGCCCTGAGTCTTGTCAAAATTTATTATCCGGAAGAGACAAAGGTACTGGAGGATCACGATTTACATATTCATATTCCGGCAGGAGCGATCCCGAAAGACGGACCGTCCGCCGGCATCACACTGGTTACCGCCCTCTCCTCTCTTGTGACAGGAAAGGCAGTACCTACGGAATATGCCATGACAGGCGAAGTTTCCCTGCGTGGATATGTTCTCCCGATCGGCGGTCTGCCGGAAAAACTGATGGCGGCTCAGAGAGCCGGAATCGAGAAGGTATTCATTCCGCAGGACAATGTGGAAGATCTGGAAGATGTTGCAGAGGAAGTAAAAGAACGTCTGACCATTATCCCGGTTAGAAAAATCCGGGACGTACTGGATGTACTGATCGGCGAATAAAAAAGATACGAAAAAAGACTGACCGAAATGAATTCCATCAGTCTTTTTTCTGTGCTGCGATCAGAAGCATCATCGGCCTGCGCATCTCATCTTTCATTCCGGGAAGATCGATCATCTCCTGCGGCGGCATCGGCTCTACAAGATCCAGAAGCGTAAAGCCATTTGCCAAAAGCGTCTGGAGATACGTTGTCAGTGTCCGGTGATATTTGGTCACATGCTCTCCAAGAAAGACGGCGTCCCGCTGCCCTTCATAGTAGTAATTATCTACCGGGAAGTGCAGGATGTTTCCCTCTTCATCATAATACCAGTCCTGACTGCCATAAGCAGTAAATACCGGGTGCTCTACGGAAAAGACGAAAGATCCTCCCGGTGTCAGCCAGCGGTGAATTTTTTTTACGACCGCCTCAAAATTTTCGACATAGTGAAATGCGAGAGAACTTAATACGATGTCAAATGATCCGTCTTCCAGGTCCAGATCTTCCATAGCACTCTGACGGTAGGTAATCTCCGGACGGTTGTTTTTCTCTTTGGCGGTCTCGATCATTTTTGCGGAAATATCTGTTCCGAGTACACGGGATGCCCCGTTGGCGGCGGCATATCCACAGTGCCATCCATAGCCGCATCCCAGATCCAGGACACTGCGGTCTTTAAAATCCGGGAGAAGCTTTTTCAGTTCGCTCCACTCTCCCGCACCGTCTAATCCTTCTCTGGATCGGAGCATCTCGCTGTATTTCTTGAAAAAAAGTTCATTGTCATAAGGATTCTCTTTCATTGCCTTTTCCCGGCCTTTCCATCGTAACGATATTCTTTTTCTTATTGTGAAGGGCAATCTCACGGAATTCCTCCGGGATGTCCTCCGGCTTCATTGTCTTGTGCACGTCGCAGGTGCCAGCCTGCTTTGCTGTCTCGTAATACCAGCGCTTGTAATTCAGAATCTTCAGATTTTCCTGAATAGCCTCTATCTGAAGCCTCACGACTTCCTGCTGCTCTTTGATGAGCTCCAGTCTCTGGTCGATGGTGGAGTCGCCCTCCATGCTCCAGTCTACAAACTCTTTGATCTCCTTGATCGGCATCCCGGTCTTTTTCAGGCACTCGATGATCTCAAGCCAGTCAAAATCCTCATCCTGAAACATCCGGATTCCGCCGCTTGTCCGCTCTACAAACGGCAGCAGACCCTCTTTGTCGTAATAGCGCAGAGCAGACGTAGAGAGATTCATTCTCTTTGCCGCTTCTCCGATCGTATAATACATCTTTTCACCACCTTTTTTCAGTTTTTTATATTTTTCTATTGACTTAAAGTTGACTTTAAGTTGTATATTCTAAACGAAGGTTAAGTTCAAAGGAATTATACCTGTAAATACAATAGAAGTCAATCAGGAGGTAAAGCAAAATGAGTTTTCAAATGTATGTACCGACAAGAATCCTGTTCGGAGCAGGACAGTTAAATCATCTTCATGATCCTGGCATTATCGTCAGGATCTTCTTACGCTTCTATGATTTAGACTGTTCTGCCTGCACAAAGTCCTGTCACGCCAGAATCGCTGTTTCACCGAGAAAGTATCCGGCACCGACAAATACCAGATTCCAGACCAGAACCCCGAAAAAAGAACTGACGGTGTAGGTCCAGAAATTCATCCGGATCATGCCAGCAGGAATGGAAATCAAAGTGCGGGCAACAGGGAGCAGCTTACTGATAAAAACACCTATGCAGCCCTTTTTCCGAAGCATTTCCATTTTTTCCCGGATGAGCGGCTCCTGCGTTGGAAATTTGCGGAAGTACCAGCCCAGCACGGTCTTTCCGCCGAGGCGCCCGATTAAATACAAAAGCCAGCTTCCTATCAGTCCGGCCAGAACGGTCAGAATCAGTACAACACCAAAATGAATTTCTCCTTTGGATGCCCAGATACCGGAAAGAGGCATGATGACACCCGCAGGGAACCCCGGCAGATTGAGGTATTCCAGAAGAACAATCAGAAAAATAAAAAATGCTCCATATTGTAAAAAATAATCTGTCAAAATCTGAATGCTCATAGTCCATTTCCTCCTTTGCTAAGTATAGGATACCCTCTAAATCTAAAGGAGACTTGCAATAGTTTCTTAAGATTTCATAAAGAATGACAGTCGCGGAGCGGTCGGATTTATGTTATACTATCAGACATAAAACTAAAAAGAGACAACTTCTGTATGCATGATGAATATAGATAGACTATGAGGAAAGGGGATGGTTTCAGATGCAGCAGGGAAGTGATTCAGGAAGACTGAAAAAGAACCTGGGACTTGCAACTGCCACTTCAACCGTTGTGGGCTGTGTGATCGGTTCCGGTGTCTTTTTTAAACCACAGGCGATTTTTACCGCAACAGGAGGTGCTCCCGGTCTTGGCATTCTGGCCTGGTTGATTACCGGTCTGATCAGTATCGCAGGCGCACTTACTTTTTCGGAAATCGCAATCCTGATTCCGGAAACCGGAGGGATCCCGACTTATATCAGCAGGATCTACGGACCAAAGCTTGGGTTTCTTGCCGGATGGTCCCAGATGGTTCTTTTTTATCCGGCCATGATCTCTGCGTTGGCTGTAGCCTTTGCACAGCAGGCTGCGCTGTTTGTCGGAGACGCGGTGATTGTACCGCTTGCGATCCTTGTGATCTTTTTTATTGTGTTTTTGAATACACTTGGCTCCAAAATCGGAGGCGGCATCCAGATCCTCTTTACGGTGTGTAAGATGATTCCGCTGATCCTTCTGACTGTTTTTGGATTCTGGAAAGGCACCGGCAATTATCCGGTTTTTGAGCCGATGATCGGGGATGGGCTGAATCCGGCCGTCGTAATGGGACAGCTCATTGTCGCTGTATTGTTTGCATTTGAGGGATGGACATCCGTAGGCGCAATCGCCGGAGAGATGAAGAAACCTGCCAGAGATCTTCCGATTGCTATCATCGGCGGAGTTTCCATTATTACAGGAGTATATTGCATCGTCAATATTGCTTACCTTCAGGTACTTCCGGCATCGGAGCTTGCCACCCTTTCAGCGCCTGCATCCGCGGTGGCCATTGCGCTGTTCGGGGATATGGGCGGCCGTATTGTATCGGTTGGAATCATGATTTCGGTATTCGGAGCGTGCAACGGATTTATCTTTTCCGGATCCCGTGTCGCTTATTTCCTGGCTGACAAGGGAAGCCTTCCGGGAAGCAGACGCCTTGCAAGGCTGAATAAAAATCAGGTGCCACCGAACAGTCTGATTCTGGTCGGAACGATTGCTGCCGTGCTTGCCCTGACAGGACAGTTTAATCTTCTGACAGATCTGGCTGTCTTTTCCAGCTGGACCTTCTATACACTGACTTTTATCGGTGTGATGAAATACCGGAAAGACCGTCCGGATCTGCACCGTACCTACCGGGTACCAGGTTATCCGGTCGTTCCGCTGATCGCTATTGCAGGCGGTATCTATATTATTATTAACCAGCTGTTCCTCTCCGGTATGCGTGCGTGGCTCATGTCGGTATTCAGCATTCTGCTGACACTGGTAGGTTTACCGGTATACTATGCAGTACAGCGTGGGAAAAAGAAGAAAAACATAGGATAACAAACAGGCCTCCTGTACCGGCTATGTGGTACAGAAGGCCATAAATGGGAAACGTCCTACTTATATTCGGTGTCATAATAGGTAATGATCAGGGACTGCCCTGGAATCAAACCACTGGACTTCATGTGATTGAGCTTTCGGATCTCACTGACGTACTCACGGTCAGAAGAGACCGAAGGCTCATTGTATTCTTCGGCCAGACTGTGAAGTGTATCTCCCGCCTTTACCTCAATATTCTTATAATATTTGAAATAGGACGGATCTTCCTCACGGCTTCCCCTGGCACTTGATAAAAAGCTTCCAAGAGTAAATGATGTAACTGCCACAAGTAAAAGAAGTAAGATAAAAAGAAATCTTCTCTTACGTGCGGCACGCTTCCTTTTCGCGTGCTGCTTTCTCGCGGCTGCGCTTCTGGCTGTTCTTGTATGAATCGTAGCTGTAGTTCCCTGCATAGTCTCAATCCTCCTCTATCGATCCCTGTCAGGTCTTCTCTTTTGAAAAAAGTGTATCCGGTTTCTAAAAAACTATTCACCGTTCAATGGCGAACGTTTGTTCTTTCTGTAATTAAGTATAACGTCCAAACATATGTTTGTCAATCGTTTTTTGAATGTATGCAAGCATTTGTTCTGTTACTGAAAAAGAATATAAAAAAAATCTGCAAAACCAGTCTTTTTAGAAATGTTTGGTGATTGGTTTTACAGAGAATTAAATAATATGGTTTAACGCTAACTATGAGCAACTTAGCAAATTATCAAGAAAAAACGCGGGATCACAACGATCCCGCGTTAAGAAATAGTCATATTATTCATTTGTCAACTGCTCTTTTCTTTCATGTACAATCTGCTCTAACTTTGTAATGAGATCCAATTCTTCGATCTGATCGATGTAGTGTGCAAACAAGGATGGGTTATGCAGAATTTTATTTAAATCTGTTTCGATGGAATTTGTATAATCTTCCTTAGAAATAAGAGTTCGATATCTCCTTGATAATACTGTCCCGCTGTAAACAATATCCGCTACTTCAATATAATTCTTTTTAACAAGGCTTCTGAGGGCAGCCTGCACAGTATTGACATTCAGATCTTCTCTTGCTTTTACAATTTCGGATGCAATCATAGGTTCACCGGATTCCCACAATACATCCATCACTTCAAGTTGTCTTTTCTTCAATTCGCCCAACCTTATCACTCCTTACATAAATTAATCTATATTAACATCATAGCATATTTGTGAGAGATTTTAAACAAATTTTTTAGAAATAATGTAAAATTTTTGTGAGAATTTTGATTTATTCGCATAGTTTTGGCGATCTGAAGAATTTTTCTTTCATTCTGTGACACAAAACGAAAAACGGTATTGTTAATATTAGTATAATGATGGAACTAGCAAAAACATCCGGCCAGGAAAGAATTCGTGCTTCTGTCTGAGACGCAGCTGTTGGATTTGTAAACAAGGCGCCCATTCCGTTGTTTAAACAATGCATGATGGCAGGAAGCCAGATGCTGTTTAGTTTCATATAAAAATATCCCATCACAAAACTAAGACAGATGCAGAATACAATCCGGTAAACCATTTCCTGCATTGGTGCTTCCGGGGAATAATAATAGAGCGTAAGCGGAAGATGCCACACCGCCCAGATCACACCAACAAGGACCAGCCCCTTACAGACTCCGTATCTTTTTTGCAAAAGCGGCTGCAGGAAATACCTCCATCCGTACTCTTTACTGTTCCCAAATAAATGATCAGTCCTTTTTTCTCATTCTTTTTTAACATAACGTTCCCTCCATTCTACCTTGTATAATAAGGTTCTTATCTACATTATATAACAAGGTAGATAGAAGTCAAGATATTTATTCACTTATTTTTTTGCAAAAAAGAGTTAGATCGAACATATTTTCTAAACATTTGTTTGCCTTTTATACCTTGCTATGATAAAATAGAAAAAAAGTATGTAGTCTGACAGAGACATTAGAAAGCAGGAGGACATTCCATGGGTAACGGAAATATTACAGAAAAGCAATCCGAGATTCTTGAATATATAAAAGCACAGATTTTAGAAAGAGGATTTCCGCCGGCAGTGCGTGAAATCTGCGAAGCAGTACATTTGAAATCTACTTCTTCTGTCCACTCTCATCTTGAGACGCTGGAGAAGAACGGGTACATCCGGAGAGACCCGACGAAGCCGCGTGCGATCGAGATTCTGGACGAGTCGTTTAATTTGACACGCCGCGAGATGGCACAGGTGCCGATTATCGGACGTGTAGCTGCAGGAGAGCCGCTTCTGGCAGAGCAGAATATTGAAGACTATTTCCCGATTCCGGTAGAGCGCCTTCCAAACAATCAGACATTTCTCCTTCGTGTGCGCGGTGACAGTATGGTGAATGTCGGAATTCTTGACGGGGATTATATTTTAGTTGAGCAGAGACCGACTGCGGAAAATGGCGAGATTGTCGTTGCCCTTGTAGAGGACGGGGCTACAGTGAAACGGTTTTTCAAAGAGGACGGACACTACCGGCTTCAGCCGGAGAATGACGCCATGGATCCGATCATTGTTGATGAAGTTACGATTCTCGGAAAGATGATCGGCCTGCTGAGATTTATGAGATAAGGATATGATATTACAAAAGGCTGCGAGCACCTGAGGTTCGCAGCCTTTTCTTCATCTCCTGTCAGGATTTACTTTTCCAGATCTTCCATGGAGATCGTCTTCCCATCTTTCCAGATACGTTCCAGATCGTAGAAAAGACGGTTTTCTTTATCAAATACATGGACGATAATATCTCCGAAATCGAGCAGCACCCAGTTCCCAAGGCCATAGCCTTCCCGCTGTTTTACGGTATATCCTTCTTTTGCAAGCTCTTCCTCAACGTTATCTACAAGAGCCTGTACCTGACTGTTGCTGTTTCCGTTTGCAATGATGAAATAATCGGCCAGTACACTGATTTCCGAGATATCAATGACCCGGATATCTTCGCCTTTTTTGCTGTCCAGCGCACGGCAGGCAGCGGCTGCCATCTTTTTTGATGTTTCTAATGCGTTGCTCATCCATCTTCCTCCTGTTTTTGATTATTTGTTCAGATAGGTTTTATAGTATAAATATGTCTTCTCTGTCATAGGGTCAATGGCCAGATTGCGGGTGTGAAGGTAGGCAAGGGAATCCTTCAGAATCAGATAAAGGCAGGCATCAATGTCCTGAAAAGCCAGCTTTCTGACTTCCGGAAGATTCGGTGCCTCTTTTCTTCCCGGCTCGATATAGTCCGCTATATAAAGAATCTTATCCAGCATGGTCATCTTTGGCTTTCCGGTCGTATGGCAGATGATCGCATCCAGAATCCGCTGATCCCGGACATGATATTTCGTTGCTGCCAGATAGGCGCCAAGCTTTGCGTGAAGCAGACTTGGATTCTGACGCTCGCTTTCTGAAATCGATAAGTGGTATTTCTCACAGAGCCGGATTTTCTTTTTGGACGGGATGCATTTGGCACAGTCGTGAAGGAGCCCTGCGATCATAGCCTCGTTAATGTCTTCATTGTAACGCATGGCCAGGGATGCACACAGATACATCACGCCAAGCGTGTGCTCATATCTGTCCTGATCCAGATATTTTTTCACTTTTTTACGCATCTTATGGATTGCATTGCTCATCTTCTATTCCTCCCTGTATAGACGATGGTCAGAAATATAGGAAGCTACATCAGACGGAACAAGCCGGCTGATGTCCTTTCCCTCTTCTACCATCTCACGGATTTCACTGGATGATACTTCAAATACCGGAGAATGGGAAAACAGAATCGTCGTTTCGTATGTGTTTTCCAGATGCCGGATCTGAGCCTCCATGGCTGCATCTGTCTCACTTAAATCGCGCTTTGCGGCAATAATGGAACAGGAATGTAAAAACCGGTCCGGATGCCGCCATGTTTCCATCTGAAAAAGGGAATCTGCCCCTACAATATAGAAGAACTCCCTCTCCGGGAAAGCGTCTTTGAAATATTCCATTGTTTCATAGGAATAGGAAACCGTATCCTTTTCCACTTCATAAGGCTGAAGGGAAAAATGCGGCTTCCCGCTGATTGCAAGCTTTACCATTTCCAGACGGTCTTCCATCCCTGCGCCGGTCTTTTCCGGCTGCTTATGCGGGGGATTACCATTTGGCATAAACCAGATTTCGTCAAGACCGAACTCTTCCATCACATGTCCGGCAAGAATCAGATGTCCGTTATGAATAGGATTAAAGGTCCCTCCCATGATTCCTGTCTTCATCTGGCTACCTCGGAAGTTCGATTTTCTTTTTCTCTTTTTTGCCCTCTTTGTAAAGGACGATCTTTTTGCCGATGACCTGCACTACCTGAGAGTGAGTGCGCTCAGCAAGCATCTCCGCGATTTCACGCGGATCATCTGCACAGTTTTTCAGAACATTGATCTTGATCAGTTCTCTTGCTTCCAGTGCTTCCTGTACAGCACCTGTCAGTTCCGGCGTCATGCTGAATTTTCCGATCTGAAGAATCGGATCCATAGTCATGGCAAGACTTTTCAAATATGCTCTCTGCTTTGACGTCATGTGTATATTCCTTTCTGTTTTTTGCTTAATTTCTATTTAAAATACTCAAAACTCAGTCCGTACATCCGGATTGTGTCGCCTTCCTCAACACCAAGCTCTTCCAGTTTTTCCAGAATACCGGTTTCCTTGAGGAAGTTCTGGAAGAAACGGAATCCTTTCTCGGAATCAAGGTTGGTATATCCAAGCATCTTTTCGATCTTCGGTCCTTCTACTACAAAGACGCCGTCTTCTTCCTTTTCTACTGTGTACGGGAGATCCGCAACTAAAAGCTCGTCCTCCGGGAAGAACTCCTGCGCAAAGGTGATCGGTTTGGAATCCAGTTTTTTCAGTTCGTTATTCACATACCATAACAGATCCTGGATTCCCTCTCCTGTCACGCCGGAGATGGCAAACACCTTATATCCTTTTGGCTCGAACTCTGCCCGGATCCGCTCTACCGGATCTTCGTCGCCTTCGAAGATCAGATCGGTCTTATTTGCCGCAATGACCTGAGGGCGTTCGGAAAGTTCTTTATTATATTTTTCAAGTTCACCGTTGATTTTGTAGATATCCTCGATCGGGTCTCTGCCTTCACTTCCGGCAGCATCCACCACATGAATCATCATCTTTGTACGTTCGATATGGCGGAGGAACTCGTGTCCCAGTCCTGCTCCAAGTGAGGCACCTTCGATCAGTCCCGGAATATCCGCCAGGACAAATCCCTCTCCGTCTGCCAGATCTACAACACCCAGGTTTGGCGCCAGTGTCGTAAAGTGATAGTTCGCGATCTTCGGGTTCGCATTCGTTACTCTGGACAGGAACGTGGATTTTCCGACATTCGGGAAACCGAGAAGTCCTACATCGGCAATGACCTTGAGCTCCAGATTCACCCAGAGTTCCTGGGCCGGCTGTCCCGGCTGTGCATACTTCGGAACCTGCATGGTGGAAGTTGCAAAATGCTGGTTTCCAAGACCGCCTTTACCGCCTTTTAAGATGATCTGCCGGCGGTTGTCACCGGACATATCAGCTACGACCTTTCCGGTCTCCGCTTCTCTTACGATCGTACCTTCCGGAACACGAAGGACAATGTCCTTTCCGTTTGCCCCGTGGCAGCGCTTTTTCTTGCCGTTCTCACCCGGCTCCGCACAGTATTTGCGGCGGTGTCTGAAATCTACGAGCGTATTCAGACCGTCATCGATTTCAAAAACCACATCGCCGCCCTTACCGCCGTCGCCGCCGTCCGGGCCGCCGTTCGGAACATAAAGCTCACGGCGGAAGCTAACGTGTCCGTCGCCGCCTTTTCCTGATTTTATAAAAATTTTTGCTCTGTCTGCAAACATGTTTCTTTCCTCTCAAAAAAGTGTTACAGCTTGTTTCTACTACATTATATAAAGAAAAGGTGTAAAAAACAAGGCTTCAAACCGACCAGATTTGAAGCCTTTGTATGTTCTTCGATTCATAGCATCAGCAGATGACTACTCAGCTACCGGGTATACAGAAACCTGTTTCTTGTCTCTGCCCTTTCTTTCGAATCTTACGATACCGTCAGATGTAGCAAATAATGTGTCATCTCCGCCGCGTCCAACATTTACACCCGGATGAATCTTTGTTCCGCGCTGTCTGTAAAGGATGTTGCCGGCTTTGACGAACTGTCCGTCTGCTCTCTTGGCACCAAGTCTCTTGGACTCGGAATCACGTCCGTTCTTTGTAGAACCAACTCCCTTTTTATGAGCGAAAAACTGAAGGTTTAATTTCATCATGGTTTACACCTCCCTGAATCTCAAATCAATATATTTTCTGTACTCTTCATCTTCTGCCATATTCTGAAGTCCCAGAACCATGGCGGAAAACAGTAATGCCGCTTCCTTCGATGGAGAATGTAAAAACCGGTAATCGATCTTTCCGCTCTCATCATCGGCTGTGACAGAAGCCTCGTCCTGAGTGAAGGCCTCAATGGAATTGATCGTGTTGATCACAAGCATTGACGCAGCTGCACAGACGATGTCTTCACCTGCCGGTGCGTATCCGGCATGTCCCTCTGTCAGGAAACCGACATACTCATTTTTTGCATTTTGATAAACCGTAATCTTAATCATTTTGATTAAGCGTTGATTTTTTCAATCTTCACAGCTGTGTACTGCTGTCTGTGACCGTTTTTCTTGTGGTAGCCTGTCTTCGGTTTGTATTTGTAAACGACAACTTTTTTCGCTTTGCCGTCTCCAAGTACAGACGCTTCTACAGTTGCACCTTCCACTGTCGGATTACCGATCTTCAGTCCGTCATTGCTCACTGCAAGAACCTGATCAAATGTGTAAGTCGTACCAGCTTCTGCTCCGAGCTTTTCTACCTTAATGATATCGCCTTCAGCTACTTTGTACTGTTTACCACCTGTTGCTATAATTGCGTACATATGGCACCTCCTATTATCATTACTCGCCAGCTTCGGTGTCCTTAAAAAGAAACTTTGAAACCTCGCTGTGCGGCATACTCATATATATTAGCATGACCTTTTAGGAAAATCAAGCACTTTTCAGTAATTTTTCTGCATTTTTCCAAAGGATATTTTCCTTATCTTCAGATGAAAGATCCAGTCCCTGAAAATACCGGAGAAATTCACTCTGTCCTGCCCATGGCGAATCTGTCGCAAAGAGAATCCGGTCCGCTCCGTGTTCGGACACAATCCGTAGAAACTGTTCGTCCGGAATCTTTGTGAAGCAGGCTGCCGTATCCAGCCAGACATCTTTCCCGATCAGGCATTCCTCCACCTCATCCCAGCGCATAAATCCGCCCATATGGGCAAGGATAAGCTTCTGTGGATGAACCTGCTGAATTACATCCCGGATCATGGCAGGAGTAGCATGTACAAAATCCGGATATCCAGGATCCAGCCCTGCATGGACACTGATGATCAATCCCAGTTCCGATGCATAATCCAGGATCTTCAGATAGCCGGGATCATCAAACTGTGTCTCCTGATAATCCGGATGCAGCTTGATCCCCTGAAATCCATTTCGTTTCAGCTCCTGCATCCGTTCTTTCAGATGGTCGCATACCGGATGAATCCCGCCAAAAGAAAGAAGCTTTCCTCCGGTCTTCTCCGTGACCTCCATTGCGAACCGGTTGATCGAATCAAACTGAGAAGGCTTTGTCACAACCGGAAGTACAATACTTCTCCCGATTCCTGACTTCTCCATGGATTCCAGGAGGGATTCGTATGTTCCGGACAGGTGAGCTTTTTCTCCACACTGCTGTTCCAGAAAGGAGATGGTACGCTCCACAATCTTTTCCGGAAAAATGTGGGTGTGAAAATCAATCGTCATTCTTATCGCCGCTTCCCTTAACTTTGTCATTCAGATATCCGATGATATCACGTCTTGTCACAATACCGATAAAGAAATGCTGATCGTCCTCTACCGGTACAAAATTCTGCTCCATGGCACGTTTTACCAGATCTTCCATATCCGCCTCAATGCTGACCGGAAGGTAATCATGCCTTCTTTCAAATTTCATGACGGAAAGGTTTTCAGCCTGCCGGATATCAAGGGTATGGGAATCCTTCAGTCCCCACAAAAGATCCCCTTCTGTAATGGTTCCGACATATTTTCCCTCTTTATTCAAAATCGGCACGCAGGAATATTTATAATGCTCCATAATCTCCATTGCCTGACGTACTGTGTGATAATCGTAGATAAAAGCCAGTTCTGCCTTTGGATGCAGAAAAAATAAAATATTCATTTTAAAACCTCTTCTATAAATCTTTCCTGTAAGTTGTTTTTAAAGCTGTGTATTCACAAAAATATCGTAAATCGCCGTGATTGCCTGTTCAAAATCATGGCACCGCACGCCGATGATGATGTTAAGCTCGCTGGATCCCTGGTCGATCATCTTGACATTGACATTGGCGTGGGACAATGCCGCGAAGATACGTCCGGACGTTCCCCTCGTCTGACGCATTCCTCTTCCCACGACAGCAATCAGTGCCAGATCAGATTCCAACTCAATAAAGTCCGGTGACACGGCACGGTGGATGCCTGCAAGGACTTTCTGCTCTTTGCTTTCAAATTCATCCTGATGAACGAACACCGTCATCGTATCGATTCCAGAAGGCATGTGTTCGATACAGACATTGTTTTCCTCGAATACCTGAAGCACCTTCCGGCAGAAGCCGACTTCCGTGTTCATCATGGCCTTGTCAATCGTGACAGATGCAAATCCTTTCTTTCCGGCAATTCCGGTGATCGTAAACCGCGGGTGCCGGCAGGTGTCCTCCACAATCAAGGTCCCCGGGTCCTCCGGCCGGTTCGTATTCCGGATGTTGATCGGAATTCCTTCCTTTCGTACCGGGAAAATCGCATCCTCATGCAGGACAGTTGCTCCCATATAGGACAGCTCACGCAGTTCCCGGTAGGTGATCGTTTCAATCACTGCCGGATCCTTGACAATCCGCGGATCTGCCACCAGAAATCCGGAAACATCCGTCCAGTTCTCGTAAAGATCAGCGTGAACGGCCTTTGCCACAAGGGATCCGGTGATATCTGATCCTCCTCTGGAAAAGGTGGTTACGTTTCCATCCGGATCGCTTCCGTAAAATCCAGGAATGACCGCACATCCGGTATTTTCCAGGCGCTGCTGCAGCATGGAATTGGTTTTTTCCGTATTAAGACGTCCGTCTTTGTCGAAGAAGATCACATCAGCGGCATCGACAAACTCAAACTCCAAATAGGCAGCCATAATCAGTCCGTTCAGGTATTCGCCTCTGGAGGCCGCGTACTGCCGTCCTGCTTTCTGCTCAAACTGCTCCCGGATCTGTTCAAACTCTTTCTCAAGAGAAAGAGTAAGGGAAAGCCCGTCGATGATTTCCTGATAGCGGGATGTAATGAACTTCCACTCCTCAGAATAATCCAGCCCTTTCTCGGCCTTGTCATAGCATAAGTAAAGCATGTCCGTAATCTTGGTATCTCTGGAGTTCCGTTTTCCGGGTGCCGACGGTATTACATATTTTCTCGACTTTTCACTTCGGATGATCTCTCCCGCTTTCTGGAACTGGGCCGCGCTTGCAAGAGAGCTTCCTCCGAATTTTACTACTTTTGGCATATTCAAACGCTCCTTCACTTATCGATTGTGCAGAATATCAAAGGCAACAGACGGAGTAAAGACGACGCCATGAATTCCTTCCCTGCAGGCTGCCGCTGCGTTTTCCTCGATATCGTCAAAGAACAGAGCCTTTGCCGGATCGATCTGATACCGCTCAAGCAGTGTCTGGTAAATCTGCGGTTCCGGTTTCAGGCACTTTTCCTGCCAGGAAAAGACGCCGCCGTCAAATGTTTCGATAAAAGAAAGTCTGTCCTTTGTCATTTCGTACAGGCCTTCTGAATAGTTGGAAAGATAATATACCCGGTATCCATGCTCACGGAACCAGTGGATCAGATCCAGGGTGTAGTCCGCAGGCTGAATACATTCGCAGAGTCTGTCATAGACAAGCCGGATCTCCTCTTCGATTCCCGGATCATTGGCGATGAATGCGTCACACCAGTCATCCGGTCCATACGTCCCTTTATCGCCTTCATACCAGGCACTGCTGCGAAAAACAGCATTTGCAACCCGTTCTCTGATGTCCGGGTCAAAATCAAACTGATCGAGGCAGAATGCTTCGCTGTACCGGATCAGAACATTTCCAAGGTCGAAGATGACCGTGTTACAGGTATCTACAGGTATTTTCATCTCATTTTCCTCCTGTCTGCTTCTCCACTATGTACTACTTTACATTGATAAAGTGAAGAATGCAACAAATTTCTTTACTTTTCCTCTTTTCTTATGACATCGCCATAGACAGCACGGGAAGCTGTTTTCAGATCCTCCGGCGACAGTCTCAGCTGCATTCCCAGTTTTCCTCCGCTTACATAAAGTTTTTCCAGCTGCTTTGCATCTTCCTGAATCACGGTTGGAAACTGCTTTTTCATGCCGATGGCGGTACATCCTCCACGGACATATCCTGTGATCGAAGTCAGATTTTTCAGCGGGATCATTTCCAGTGATTTTTCTCCTACCACTTTTGCCGCCTTTTTGAAATCAATCTCCTCCTCGATGGGAATGACAAATACATAGTGGGACCCGCTTTTTGCCTGGGTTACCAGCGTCTTATACACTTCTTCATGCGGCAGCGACAGCTGGTCGGCGGTCGCGATACCGTCCTCGAAATTTTCACATTCATACGTCTGATATTCATACGGAATATTCATCCGGTCCAGAATCCGCATGGCATTGGTTTTCAGTTCTTTTTTACTCATCTGTGTGCGCCTTCTTTCTGACTGCCTCATAAAGGGGCGGATGTACTTTTTTTCTTGTAATTTCCATCAGTTCCAGCCGGGTGATGTCAATCACCTCTGTCTTAACCGGGTCTGCTGCTGTCAGCTCCCGCATGGTCCGGATCAGAATTTCCCGGTCTTCCGTCTCTGACAGATTGATAAAATCAATCAGAATGATGCCGGACAGATTCCGAAGCCGGATCTGCCTTGCCGCCTCTTTGGCCGCCTCCAGATTCTGCTTCAGGTAACGCTCGTTTTTCCCGGAAACCGCCCGTCCTGTATTGACATCGATTACCGTCAGTGCTTCTGTAGGCTGAATGATCAGGCTTCCGCCCGATTTCAGCCAGACTCTCTGAGAAAGCGCCCTTTCCATTTCCCGCTCCAGACTGTAGAGCTTGACAAGAGGAAACTGCGGATCCGTATACAGTCTGAGACTGTCCAGCACTTTTGGTTCGGTCTGTTCCAGATAGGATCTGAGACGCTCATAAACGTCCGGGAGGTCGGTCACAACCTCTTCCAGCGTATCCCAGCGGACATGGGCAAATCCCGCCTCTTCTCCTGCCGCTCCCGCTTTCAGGCGGGTGAAACAGGTGCGTGTCCTGGCTTTTTCAAGCAGGTCTGCAAGCTCTTTTTCCTGTTTCTGCAGCTCTTGGTGCAGTTCCTCCAGAGTCAGCTGAGCCGCTTCCGTACGGAGAATCACGCCAAATGGAGAGCTGTCTGTTTCCTGAAGCCATGCTTTCAGAGCTTCCCGTTCCTTTTTCGGAATCCGGGAGGAAACGCCGGGCATCTGCTTTTTGCGCGATACGACAGCGTACCGGCCGGTCAGCGAAATATCCGTAGTAAGAGACGGCTTTTTTGCCTTGGATGCTTCCTTTTTCACCTGTACTACCAGCTCATCTCCAACACAGACCGGCTTTTTCCCTGCTTTGGAAGTAAAACAGCCATCTGCTGCCTCCTCCTCACTGCAGTAACACTCCGTCCCTGGAAAAATTTCAATAAAAACCGCATGGATATTCGGAATTCTTTTTTTTACCTTTCCAATATAGATATCTCCCGCATGAACCGTTTTTTCCGGATGCTCATTTTGAGCCGTTTCGTCCGTGCAGAAGATTTCGGCCGTCTTTCCGTCCTCTTCCAGGAAAAAGCAGAGACGATCCATTACATTTGTTACAAGCACTTTCTGTTTCATTATACGATCTCCGTTCCAAGCGCATCCAGCGGTACCAGTGCTTCATCCTTTCTGGCATAGTTCTCTAGCCGGTGATAACGGTAATCTGCTTCTGCATCCAGATTTGATCCGGTCTGCTTTAAGAGCGCGGACATCACAAGTTCCGGTTTCAGATTGGTGGAACTTCCCGCGCATACTTTCATAAAAATCGACGCGCCCTGCTTTTCCATTTCCAGAATCCATGGACGGATATTGACTTCTTTTTCGCTCTTCTTTGTCTGTTTTACGACCAGAATCTCTTCCCGGGAAAGGAAATCCTGAATTGCCGCTTCCGTGACTTCTTTGGTCTCATCTTTTGGAAGTGCAAGATAATCGGCAGCCTCAATGATTGCCATTCCGGTTGCTTTCTTTTCCTCCGGAATCTGAACGAAGCTTACCACTTCCATCCCTTCCGCCATCACTTCATTGAGCCTTCTCACCGCCTCTTTGGACGCAACCGGCCCGGTCAGTTCAATATCAAAATATTCTCCGTCACTGGTCAGTCCGACGCCAAGGGGATTGGCAAAGGACATGATCATATGCGGACTGAATCCCTGGGTAAATGCGATCGGGATCTCTGCCCGGCGCATAGCCTTCTGGAAATACCGCATCACATCCAGATGACCGATAAATTTCATCACTCCGTATTTTCGGAACTTAATTCTTGCCTTCAAAGCAGACACCTCCCTGATAACACATTGCGCCGCAGGCCGAGCAGCGTTCCCGGCAGTTTGGCGTAACTTCCCCTTTCATGGCACGCTCCCATTCCCGCTTCAGGAATGATTTGCTGACGCCCACATCAATGAAATCCCACGGGAACAGCTCGTCCAGATCCCGTTTGCGCATCGTATAGAATTCCAGATCCACTCCGGTATTTTCAAACGCCTGCATCCATTTTTCATTGTCAAACTCATCGCTCCAGGAATCATAGAGACATCCCAGACGGTACGCTTCCAGAAGTACTTTGCCGGTCCGGCGGTCACCACGGGCAAACACGCCCTCCAGCACCGTCACATCCGCCTCGTGCCAGTTGTATTTGAGGCTCTTCCGGTTTAACTGCTCTTTCATCTCCTGATTCACGACATGAGCCCGGTGGATATAATCTTCCTGCGTAAACATTTCCGCCCACTGGAACGGCGTAAACGGCTTCGGGATAAAGAAGGACGTACTGAATGTAATCTGGCATTTTCCGTTTCTCTGATCCTTCGGAATCTCGTAGTACTTTTTAGCCACCCGATCCGCCAGTCTTGGGATCTCTTTCATATCCTCTTCTGTCTCACCCGGAAGTCCGAGCATAAAGTAGAGTTTGACTTTATTCCAGCCGCCTTCAAAGGCTTTGGAAGCACCGTCCAGAATCATCTCTTCGGTCAGACCTTTATTGATGACATTCCGCATTCGCTGGGATCCGGCTTCCGGCGCGAAGGTCAGACTGCTCTTCTTGATATCCTGTACCTTACCCATCACATCCAGAGAGAAGGAATCGATCCGAAGGGACGGAAGGGAAATATTGATCCCTTTCCCCTTAAATTCCTCGATCAGGAAGGTCACAAGTTCTTTTAACTGAGAATAGTCGCTGGAACTTAACGAGCTTAAAGAAATCTCTTCGTGCCCGGTATTTTTCAGCATCTCATACGCATACTGCTTTAATGTTTCCAGATCTTTTTCTCTGGTTGGACGGTAAATCATTCCCGCCTGGCAGAACCGGCATCCACGGATACATCCTCTCTGAATCTCCAGTACGACACGGTCCTGGGTCACTTTGATGAAAGGAACGACCGGTTTTGTCGGATACGGCACCGCGCTCAAATCCATGACAACCTGTTTTTTGATCGTTCTTTTGGCATGAGGATTGTTCGGTTCAAAGGACTTTAATGTTCCATCCTCATGGTATTCGGCATCATAAAACTGTGGAACATAGATTCCTTCGATCTCCGCTGCCATCTCCAAAAATTCTTTTCTTGTTCCGTTCTTTTTCTTGTTTTCCTTATAGGCATCCAGAAGCTCATCATAAACGGTCTCGCCCTCTCCAATGTAAAAAAGGTCAAAAAAGTCAGCCAGCGGCTCTGGATTGACGGCACATGGGCCTCCTCCGATGACAATCGGATCTTCTTCTGTACGATCCTTGCTGAACAGCGGAATACCCGAAAGATCCAGTACCTGCAAAATGTTGGTATAGCACATCTCATACTGAATTGTAATGCCAAGGAAATCAAATTCCCGGACCGGATCCTGGGACTCCAGGGCAAACAGCGGAATGTGCTCCTCTCTCATAATCCGGTCCAGGTCGGTCCATGGGGAGTAAACACGCTCACACCACGTATCATCTCTCCTGTTGAACATGTCATATAAGATCTTCATTCCGAGATGAGACTCCCCGATTTCGTAGACGTCCGGGAAACACATGGCAAATCGAATCGCCACCTTTTCCTTATCTTTCATCACCGAGTTGATCTCGTTCCCGATATAACGGGCCGGTTTCTCGATTTTTAGTAATATTTCATCACTTAAAGCTAGTTTTCTCAATTTTTCAACACCTTTTATTGTAAATTTTATACAATTTCCATTTCTCTAATTTAACTACAAGTTACGGTTATCAAGTACGATTATACTTGATCTATTTTAATATACTTTGCTCCATTTTGCACCTTAAATTTTAATCAAAAAATGGCAAATGGCGACAAATTTTCATTTTCCAAATCAATAATATCCGGTCTTCCTGATATTTTGCATCCGCCGTTTTTTTTCGCTGTATCCGTCAGCTCTTTTTTGAAAATCCTCCTTCCCGCATATAAGAGATCGTGAAGTTACGGATGTTCACGTCCCTTTTCATAAAGCACCAAATGTCATTTACAAAAAAACTTCATTATTCATAGTATCCTCCATGGTATCTGCGATGGAGAAATTACGAATCCGTATAAATTGTACTAAAAGGAGAATGCCATGTCAATCTAACGGATCAACATCCAGATACCATTCCATATTGCTGATCCGCCGCTGGTAAAGTTTTTCTGTGGCAACGGCCGTTCCTACTACCTTGACATCTTGTTCCCGGATACCGGCACCCGGTTCCGAAAATTTTCGTAGAAAAAGAGAGGCTCAAGTCAAGCCTCTCTTCTGTGTCAATTTCTGTCCTATTTTGTTTCGTCCATAGGAACTGGAATAGCAGCCATTCTTGCGTTTGCATTCGGCTGGTAGGTAATGTCTTCCGTAAACTGGTTGACATCGGTAATGGTATTCGTTGCTGCATCGTAATCGAATACGTGCCAGTTCACACCTGTTTTTCCTGTCGGTACCGGATACGCTTTGTAAAGCTGTCCGTCCAGGTATACTTCCACGATGGCCCCGGACTGGGACATTGCCGTACTGTCAGAGTTTCCACCATTGGAATAGTCATGAACATAAAAGCTGTATGTTCCGGATTCATTCTTTTGATACAGGCTGGTCGTTTCCGGTCCGTAAGAAGTAATGTCATCCACATCCAGATCTGCAATCCTTACAGAATCTTCGTTATGTCTCTTGTTTCCATAATAAATGTGGAAGTAATCGGATCCGTCTGCAGTTGGTCCCAGCAGATGGGAATCCAGGTCTGACGGGGTTTCTCCCCAGGTCAGTACCACACGCAGGTCTGCGGCTTCCAGGTCTTCCCCGTTCGGATTCATGGCCGCACTCTGCATACCAAGATCCATCGGGAACACAACAATATTCTTTGTTACCGTTACATAACCATCCCGTTCAATGGTTGCAGTGTAGTTGCCAGAAGCCATCTCCACCCGGTAGTCTCCGTATTCGTTTGTTTCTACCGTTGCAACGACATCACCGGATGTCTTATTCCAGCCTCTCCGGAGCGTAAGAGTTGCCCCAGGGATTCCTTCTCCTGTCACTGCATTGGTAATACGGCCCCGTGCAGAACCGGTCACACCCTCATACTGCTCGTCGATCATCAGCAGTACTTCCGTGTAGTTTTCCTTGTCTTTTTCTACCGTTACATCACATTCAAAGCTCTGATATCCGGCTGCTTCCACCTTAATCTTGTACTCTCCTGCCGGAAGAGACATCTCAAATCCGCCGTCCTGTCCTGCCTGTGTACTTCCTGCTGCGGTGGTACTGTCACCCTGGTATGCAGAAATTGTGGCACCTGCAATAGACGTATTCCGGTCTGCTGCGTCAGCCACCCTGCCGACGATCTTTCCGGTTTCCTCTTCATATGTACAGTGGTCTACCCGTGAGAAGTTTTCAAAGTGCCAGTTCGCTTTCAACGGGCTGTTTTCTTTCTTCCAGAATTCCCAGGTATAGCCAATATCCAGCCAGTCACCGATTACGCCTTCATCCAGGGCCGAAAGTTCCCCGTACAGGAAGACGTTTGCATCAATACACATCAGCTCGGTGTTGCGGATCAACAGTTCCCCGCTGGCTTCCGGGCCTGCAGAAACGCCAAAATCAATCAAATCCCAGCGCTTGCAGACTTCCAAAAGTCCGGAAAGGCTCGGCCCGATTTTTGCAGAGCCGGCCAGTGCTTTGAAGTCCACATCTGCTTCCAGGGAATCCACTTTCCGCAAGCGGTTATTTAATACCTGGACGCCGGTTTCACCGTCAATATTGCAGACAACTTCAATCTTGCCGCTGATCTCATACTTGATGCCAATCTGGGCATAAATTGTGACACCAGGGATTCCGGCAATCGGAAGTTTTCCAAGTTCCAGCAATCCGCCATTCGGGATATAATCATCCGGAACATAAGACCCGCCGTCTTTCTTGACCTCATATCCGCCGGTAGCTTCGATTGTCAATGGGAATTTCAAGTAAACATCTTTTATGTTAAATCCGCCCCATCCAAGATCCACATCCGCTTTGTATTTGATTTTCGGGAGGTTAATGGCAACATTACCATACAGTTCCCCTTTTCCGATCTTCTTGTGGATTTTGAAGTTGACTTTTCCTGGTGCTGCAAGGGAACCTTCCACGTCCACAACATTCACCCTAGCTGCTTTTGCCATGGCCGGTGCTGCTTCCGTAAATGTCACGCCCTCTGCCGGAATGAATCCGGACATATCCGCTGTTGCGGTTCCGGATGCAGTAATCTCATCCAGTGTTTCCTGGATATCCGGCTCCGCTGTTTCCACAACAACCGCCCCATCCGTTTTCTGGACAGTGACCGCTTTGTAAGGGGTCTGGTCCGGCAGGATAAAGATGCTGCCCTCTGTTATCATATCCCCGCCGGATGTAAAGGTGATGGTTGTCCCGTCCATCGTATACTCTGCATCTTCCGGGATGATGATAGCATCCTCGTCATAAACCACCTCTCCGGTATTTTCCTCCGGAGTTTCCACGTTTGCGATTTCCCGCACCTTAGAAAGTGCCGCATCTGCTTCTGCCTGTGTCAGTTCCTCTGCTGGACGGAAAGCTTCGTCTGTCAGCTGGAACAGTTCCATTGCAACCGCCGTTTCCACCTCCTGCTTGTAGGTGATGGCTGCTGCATCGGCACACGCGATGTCCTTTACTGGCTGGAATCCCAGTGCCTTCACTGCGGTATAAGCCGCAAACTCACGGTCTGCCGGTGCATCCGGACGGAATTCTGTTCCCATTTCCGGAAGAAGCTGGTTCGCATATGCAAGCAGGATCTGGTTTTTCTTTGCATGGCTGTCGATATCTGTAAACGGCAGTGTTTCGTTGTCATATACCACTTCCGTTTCCGGTGCATTGACCGCTACCAGCAGTTCATCAATCCATTGTGCCCTTGTCAGTACTGCTCCGGAAGGAGCTACTGTCTCCGGAAGGGAATAGCTGATATCTGCAGTCAGGGTGTATGATTTGTCCCCCAGCGCTACGTCTGCTGCAACCTGCAGTCCGCCCTGTCTGGAATCTGCCGCCTTCACTGGAAGCACACCGATGACGTATGGTCCTACCAGGGCTGCTACTAAGAGCAGGGAAAGAAGACCTTTTCCTTTTTTCTTCCGGATGCAGACGATCAGGATCACGCCTGCTGCTGCCACGCATACGACAATGAAAATGACCGGATTTGCGGAGTCCCCGGTGTCAACGGCATCTGCATCCTCGGAAGAAGGGGTAGCTGTCTTGTCTCCTCCCTTGGATGGGTTTCCGCCATTGTCATTCTGGTCTGGATTTGGGGATGGGTTCTTGTCTCCGCCATTCTGGTTGGATTCTTCCCGATCCCCACTGTCTTGGGATCCGCCGTTGTCCTGTGTTTTTGCTGCTTTCACTGTGTACTGAAGTGCGGTTTCTGAACCCGGTGCCAGCGTTTCCTCTTCTTTGGTCAGTGTGTCCCCCTCTTCCAGGCTGAGGCCTTCTGGAAGGACGCCCTGAATCCGTACCTTGCTGACCGGCTCATTCCCGGTGTTCTGCAAATGCACGGTGACTTCTGCCGAAGTCTTGTCCTTGGAAACTTCTGCTGTGATCTCTGCTGTCACGTCTTCATTGGACTTTGCCAGTGCCACGGTCGGCATACAGGCTGCAGTCATAATGAATGACAGCAAAAGAAGGGGCAGAAATTTCCTGCCTTTTGTTCTCATTCCTAGTTTCCTCCTGTTATTCCATATTGTTAGACAACTACATTCTTAATTATAAATTCCAGCTGACAGGAGTTCAATGGGAGAAAGTTCCAAAAATGGATTCTGAAATTTTACGTTTCTG
Organism: Drancourtella sp. An57; assembly: GCF_002161525.1. Classification (NCBI taxonomy): domain Bacteria; kingdom Bacillati; phylum Bacillota; class Clostridia; order Eubacteriales; family Oscillospiraceae; genus Drancourtella; species Drancourtella sp. An57. Next base: position 165,546 of record NZ_NFHY01000004.1, on the reverse strand, counting down.
ACAAACTTTGTTATACTATAACAAAAAAATCAAAGGAGGGATGAATCATTGAAACCACATATCCCAAAACACGATCCCCGCTACCGTAACATCCGTCCGGAGGAGCTGCACAAAAGGACGCTCTATGAAAGTGAGGTGGAAGTGATCCAGAATCTGAAAAAGAACCTGAACGGGACATCCACCGTTGCAGGCTGGTTTGCCTTCTTCATGGGCCTTGCATTCCAGGGGATCAGCCTCTACCTGGTTTCCCTCGGGCAGTCCAGTACAAAAGACGTTGTGGGTCTGGCAGTCGGCACCCTGATCTTCTGGCTGGTGGGTGGACTCACTCTCCACAGCCGGATCCCGAAGCACGCTTCCATCACTCATACCCAATACGGCATCGTTAACGGAAAATGGCCGTCCCCTGCAAGAAGTGGAAACACCAACGGCCGGACCTACTATCTGGATGTAATCTTCCCGGATACCGGCACACGGATCCAGAAAGTGATCTGTAGCTATGGCGACTATAAGCGTGCCGAGCAGGGACAGCAGGTGCTGACAGTTGTGTTCGAGAACCGGAACCAGGCCTTCGGCATCTTACTTCCCCAGTCCTGATCTCAGGATGACACAAGAACATATGTAACTTTTTGCCAATATGGGAAGCCATCGGCACATCCCCGAATTCCTGCCACAGATGCTCGACGCTCTCCGGCAGACGGTTCCAGAACGGTCCGGATCTTGGACCATTTCACGCCTGAAAAAATCTTATCAAGCAAAGTTTTTGGTGTTGGGTAAAATTTGTTGTTCATATTGGTTTCCTCCTGTAAATTCCATTCTCAGATCCAATATGGAAGAATGATTTTTATTTTCTAATATTCAGAAAATACAGTGACATAACAAGTCTCTCTGAGTTGCCACTCAGAGAGACTTGTTATCAAAATTATATAAAATTAATTCGACATTTCTGCATATGTCCAAACATTTAATATCCATTGCATGCTGAAGACATAGTGATCCACTCCGATTCTAATACTGCTTCATCCACAAGTCACGCACTCCTCCCCAACAACCCGAAGTTTTTGAAACTCATGATCAAGACCGTTTTTGCCGTGTTTACATGGCATATCCACATAACGCAAACTTGTATATTTCTGCATTTTTGACATTCTATTTCCACAATTCATCTTACTTTTCCCATTTAGTGTCTTTCTCGTTCTCACACGTTGATTTTTGAATTCCCTGGAACTATTCTTTTACTTGATTTTCATACAACTTCCGGGCATTCTCTGCAATTTCTGACCCAACCTTTTCACAGGCATCCCAATCTTTTGTTTTTTCCCACTTTCCTTCGGTAACAGCCTTTTCAACTGCCTCTTCTAAATAGCTCTCGGTATCTGTTGCAAAATATGCACAATTTATGTCTTGATAGGCTTTTAATGTCATGTTTAATGTTTCTTCTGATACCTTAATGATTCGCTCAAAAAACATTTGATACTTATCGGGATCCGTTGGCAGTCCCTGGGCGCTGATTCCCTGCCACAGAAGTTCTGTTTCGTGGTTTAAAAATAACATTAAAAACTTATATGCTTCTTCTTTTCTTTCACATGACATACCTACGGCTCCGTATGCTTGTATAGATGCAACGCGGTTACCCGTTATGTCCGGAATAAATTCGATCCTTTTCAATCCATCCCGTACACTCGTCCAAGATGTATCTTGACTCCAATTTGCGCTTTGATCAATGTTAAGAGAAAAGAATTTCGTGTTAGAGACAAAGAACTCTTTCCATTTCTCCTTATCATATCGAACTTCTTGCTTCTGATAATCTGCTGCAGGCTGATACCAATTTTTAGGCATAAGTATATGATGCATAAAAACGCCTTTTAAATCCGTATCTTCTGAGCTTTCCGCACATTTCAGCCATTCAACAAGATTATCAGCCTCTGGCTTCTGAATCCAGTCATTTTCCGAAAGCAACAATTCACCAGAAAATGTAAGCGGGAGAATATACTGTTTGTAATCATATTTTCCTGCTTCCAGAAAAGCCGAATTATATGAACTCTTGTCCCAGTAATCATCCTGCTTCATATAATTGTCAAGCGGAGTAAATAGCCCGCTTTCCACTGCTTTATAAGGATTTTTAATAAGCGGCATCATATCAATTGGTCCGGCATTGTCATATCTTAAATTATTAAGCAGATAAATATCATACCCCTTTCCGGCCATGATCTGGGTTATTAATTTTTGGATTTCAATTTCTCTTGTACTAGGATTTGTAGACAGCGTTTTAATTTCTATATCCATATTAGGTGATTGCTCTGCCAAAAAATTTCGTGCGATTTTTATCTGACTTTCAAATTCCTGCTCTGTTAAAATACTAAGTGTAAATTTTTCAGGCTTTTTTTGATTTTGGCATCCGCAAGCCATCAGGCTTAAAAATATTGGGATGAACAATACGTAACCCCATCTTTTCCTTTTCATCAAATCACCTGCTCGTTCCTAAAGAGTTGCCCATAAAGATGGACAACTCTTTAATTTTCAATTCTCGTGCCATTAACTCAATAGACTCATTCTTTAATTGTATCCATGGCAGTCTGTTTTAACTGTAATCCAACCTGTATTTGTCACTGTTCCAGTTGCGCCACATTTTGGACAAGTCTCGGTATTTGAATATCGATTCTGAGTCAATAAATCTGTGCCGTGAGGTTTATGTGTACACTTGACTTCTGTTATACGGGAATCAATTACTCTTCTTACATTTGTCATTCCAATTCCGCAATTTGGGCAAAGACGTGCTCTTGCTTCTACATCATTTTCGGCTGCATTAACAGATACCATACCCATTGATAATACCATAATAATTGCTGCAACTACTTTTTTTGCTAGCGGATACTGACAAAAATCTAATGATCATTATCAGTCTTTTTATCATTCTTCTCTTTTTCAAGAATATCAAATGCTTCTAATATACCATCTCTTACAGCGGTTTTGATAACAATCATTGATACTGGAATAACTACAAATATAATAATTAAAACAATAAGAACGAAAAGTTCAATATCCATATAAAACTCCATAATGATATTTTTAGACATTTTTATTTTCTTTTAGTCTAACTTCCCACTGGCACCCTTCCCCTTTCCTAAAACTTCCATTTAGCTTTTTCTTTCATCTTTTTCCTGCTCTACTTTTTTAACAAGTTCAGCGAAATTCTCAGGCTTTTTCACTTTGTGCATGCTAAACGGAATACTCTTTCCCACACTTCGTTTTGCCACATCAAGTATCAATTTCTCGGCATAACAGGTAATTTTCTCTCTCATTTTAGATTCCTCCTTCTTATTAATGTTATTCCCTCTGCCAATATTGCACCTATTCCAATTGCCCCCCAATACCAATTTATACTAAAAAGAAATAATAATAGAATGTTAATTAAAATCATGATCTTGCATTTAACTATATAATATTTTTTTTGATCTAATTGACCAAAATACTCGTCATATGGAGCAAAAACAAGGTATAAAGTATTAATAATCAAGAAAAGAAGTATCCGTATTTTCATATTATCTCCCATGATGTGAGGGGCCGATATAGACATCGCAATAGCAATTCCTGTTAAGATAAAACACCCTGTCCCAGTCTTTGCATGAATTCCTCCTACATATTTTCGGACAAACCCAAATACAAGCACTGCAAATAAAACTTCGTAGAACTTATCAATAGCTATTCTGATCAGCAAATAAACAAAAAATTTAATCGCAGAATCTAAAATCAATTCTATTCCATAACCTATAAGTTCTTTTTTTTCTTGGCTATATGCCTTATCATAATCCAAAACATTTATCAATTTATTAGATAATTTATTCTTTTTAATCATTCATTTTTCGCCCTTGCATTTTGTTTTCTGTTAATTTCAGATTATACAGATATATCCAACAAATTCAATATAGTCTGCATGAACGTCACGATTTCTTGCACAAACGTTAAAAAAAGATTTGTAAATCGATTGTTTCACAAGCAAATTTACAAATCTTTTTATAAGATTAGATAAATTCTATTTCCAGTTTTTGAATTACATTTCCATTTTCTATTTGAATTTCATGATACATATCAGAGTGCTTTCCTATGAGTTCCTGTGCCCAGTAAAGTCCGTTTCCATGATGTTCCCCTTTTGTCGAATAATGCTTCTCAAACATTTGTACCAGATCCGGCACTTTCAAACAGGTATTTTCAATCCTGAAAATCATTCTTCCTTCCGTATTCCGCACAGAAATCCAAAACTTTTTCGTTGTACATTCTTTTGCCGCTTCCATTGCGTTATCAAGAAAAATCCCTAAAATTTGTATCACGTCTTCTATCGAATGGTATTCTATATGAAGTTCTTTTGGAACATCAATAGAGATTTCGATCCCTTCTGCCATTGCAGCTACAACCTTTTCATAAAAGAACCCCTTCATTTCTATCGGATATATATGACGTAAGGCAGTCCATATTTGGGTTTTCTCTTCTTCTTTTACCAGGGGATTCTGAAATTTTTCTTTGAAAAAATCCTTTAATTCTTCCATACGATTTTCTTTTATATATCCTGACATTGTAAGTAAAAGGTTTTTGTAATTGTGGCGGAATCTTGACATGTCATCCAGCATATATTCCAGGCCCTTAATATAGCTTTCCATATCTTTTTGCTTCCGAGCCTTTTCTTTAAGTTTTTCTTCTTCCAGTATATTTTTTGCATTTTGGAGCATAAGTCCGCTGCTGATAAAAAGGCAGCAGGCATAAATAATACAATTTAACTTTAACGCAGCAGGATCATACCCGACACTTCGTCCCAACGTAATTGTTATCAGAAAAACAGCCAGAAACAAGAGACAGTTCCCTGCAAGTGCAATCCATACAGGGCTGTTTAATTCTGACAGTTTTACTAATGAAAGCTTTTTATACAAGATATATCTCAAGGCAGTGATCAATAGAGCGAACAAAACAATATAACTGATTGAGAATAACCACCAGTAATTCTCTGCAATAAAATCTGGCGTAACTTTGGCAGCTTTCGTAACGATTACCAGAAAGATATTATTACAAAATATTCCTATCATATAACCTACACATGCCAATGCCAGATTTGCTGCTTTGTTTTTTTGAACCATACAGATCAAAAAAAATAACAATAGCGTTATCATCAGAAAATTGGAATGAAAACTAAAATATTCCCCCAACATTCCTGCACCGGTCATATATACAGTTAAAACCAGATATTGCCATATTTTTAATGGTTGCATCAATAAGCCGCATGTTCCTAACAGAACACATACAGCGTTACAAAACCAATAAAAAAAGCTCATTCTACTCGCCTTCTTTCATTTTCCAATATACTTCCGTTACTTCTTTTATCTTGCGAAAGGAAATCTCATATTGTTTCCCATTTTTCATAGAAACCATTCTATTCTTTTTGTCCAATGTTTCCATTTGATGCACTGCTATAATACAACCTTTATTCACTGTAAGAAATTCTTCGCTAAGTTGAGCTTCCAATTCTTTCAGGGGCATACCGGAGATAATTACCCTGTCTTTAGCATAAACCATAATTTTTCGATGGGCAGTATCTGTTTCAATACAGACTATCTCGCTTTCGAGGACTCGATTATTTCCACTTCTATCCAGATAAATAATTTTCTGTTTCTGCTTGTTTTGTTTTTCCTGTATTACCTTGAATATTCTGTTCAAACGAAGCCATGTTTTTTCGCTTAATGCTGGCGATAGGTACTCTTCCGTGTCCTTTACGACATAATCAATGATATCCATCTCTTCTTCAAACACTCGATATGCTAAATCTGATCTGGATGTAAGAAAAACATAGAAAAAATTTTCATTGATACTTTTTAACCTGTTAACCAATTCAAATCCATCCATCTCATATCCATCCAACTGAATATCTACAAAAAATAACACTTTATCTTCTTTTTCTGTTTTCGAATCAGCAATGGTATCTTCAGGATTATTTCTAACAGAAACAATTTTTGCTTCTAGTTTTGTTTTATCTATATAATGTTCAAGAATCTTTTGAAATAAATGTAATTGTTCATCGTGATCATCACACAAATATATTGAGATCATAGTAAAGTCTCCTTCTCGTTCTTAGTATATCATATCTTATTCATGATTCACAATCATTCATTATATAGACTCAAGTGTAATGCTTTTAGACGACGGAATGTATTACGCAGAAAAGACTGCCGTCGGCAGTCTTTCCAATACAAAGTCCCTGTTTTTAATTATCTTTCAGCGGGTACACCCCACTTCTGTTCCATACAGCATTTTCTACATCAGCTGTTCCACTGTGCACCGCACTTTCATCCAGAATGATAAGAACATCGTATTCTTTTTTTATTTCATCCATATTACCCGCATCCAGCCGCTCTGTCACCTCCACATTCGGCGCGTTTAAAAAGTATCTGCTCACATAAAAAACTTCACCGTTTGAGACCTGACCTTCGCGGTCAGAAGCTGCAACAAGATATTTCCGTTGATCCTCTTCTTCCTGCCACCGGTCACCCGCCAGTGTTTCCATTCTGCCGGCCAGAGACTGAGAATAGTTACTCTGAATGTAGAGAAGGCCATTGATTTCTGAATACAGAAAATTGACTCCGATCATCATGGTCGCCAGCACCATGTACTGATATCTCAGCTTTGCCGCAGGAGAAGAAAACGCACGATAGGTTCCGTTGCCCTCGATCCGCACGGCAAAAGAATGTTCCATGTCAATGGTCGCCTGCATAAAAAGCAGACCCGCAGCCAGGACCATGATGCTGCACGCATACCGGTCAAATCCGGCCAGGCGAACCGCTTCTTCCTCCGGCATAGAAAAAAGGTAAAGTCCAAGAATCCCTATATGATAAACAATGGTCATAAGATCAACTACAATCAGTACTCTTCCAAGTTTCCATTGCTTTTTCAGAAAAATCCGGACGAACAGTACAGCCAGGACAGCGGCAATATTACATAGAAAAAATGCCAAAATAGCTCTGTTAGATATAGAAAACGCAGCTTTTACAAATTCCTCTGTAATCTGTCCGTACTGCTCTTTGGATACCGCTAAGCTTTCTTGTTTTCCAAAAGCCAGCTGGAATTTCTGTTCAATCCCGGAAAACCGACAGCGGACGTAGAGATTCCAGACCACATACGGGATCAGCGCTAAACAAACAGTCATGCATACGGTCACCGCTTTTATCCATGCTGCAATTCCCTTTTTCTTTCCAATGTTCCATATATAGTAGGCAAGAACAAATCCTGCAAACACAATTCCTGTATTTTTGACAATGCATGTAAAGCCAAGAATCAGAGCCGTGCACAACGACGTCTTCCAGAGAGAATCCAGGCTTTGATACACAAAAGCAATCGCTGCCATTGCAAGAAGCGGCAGCAGGAAATCAACAAGGAGGTTGTTGATGCGTATGGTAAGATTCAGATAAGACAAAAGAGAGCATCCCATACCAAGAAAGGAATACAAAAGAAATCGTTGCTTCTCTTTTATAATACCAAACACCGCCAGAAAACAGGAAAACAGAATACTGTTCTGCGCAAGCAGCATCACACCCTGCGCATTTCCAAGGAATTTGCAGACGTAGTAGATAAACACCGCACATCCCGGCGGATAATTTTTAAACGTAACAAGTTGGTTCCTTGCATCTGGCAGTTGATCCGTAATCAGCATGGATTTTACGATCATTGCCCAGTGGGAGAAATTGTCATAATGTTCAAACCGGAATCCCAAAGTCAACACTGTAAATATCAGGATACCGCTGCCAAAGCAGACAGAAAATAAGGTTGGAGCAGGAAATGATACGTTCTTTTCTGCCACATTTTTTATAAAAAAACCAAATCCCAAAAGTCCTGCACCAACCACAAGCCAGGACGATGGATTCAGCATGCCAGTCAAAGCGCCTGCATACAAAAACAGGCTGATTCCTACTGATGTCATTACAGGAACAAACAGAACAGGAACCTTGCCTTTCTTGTAAACAATAAACAGCCAGCCCCACATGGATGCCAGGAACATCACCCCTTTGATCATCTCCATTTTATTGATTCCCCTTTCTTGCCGAACGGATACGCATGCGAATATTTCTGCAGACATCATCGTACACGGTCATCCACGGATCCATCTCTTTCGGGAGGGAATGCTCTCTGTCATGAATGATCTGCATCCAGTTTTGGAACGATGTTTCCTCTTTTGGAGTCACTGTTGCCGCATAATAAAACGCTTCTGGCGTCTGTTTTACATACACGAATTCCGCCTTCAGATCTGCATGATAATCATTGCCCTGAACAACAATCAGAAATTCCTCTCCTTTTTCCATCGGAATGTATTTGTCCAGCAGGAAGGCAATTCCATTTTCTGAGACATCAAAGGTTTCTCCTTCCTGCCAATTCCCGTGAACACAGATTTTTACGTTCTCTTTTGCCATGATTCTTTCAAATTTGCGTTTGGAATCTCTGCCAAGCATAAAAAATACCGCATAGGTCAGTGCGATCAGATTGTATAAAAGCCAAAATAAGATGACACTGCTGAACAACAGCGCCATTCCGTATTTTCCCTTCACGTAGCGGATGATCGCTGCGATGCTCAATACGATCAACGCTCCATGTGGAAGGATATACCAGAAAGAGGTAGTTTTGTTACTTGCCTTTTTCTTCTCTGTTACCTTAAATGTCTTCTGCTGAATTCCAATAGACTCCAAAAGCACCGGAAATATAAGATAAGGTGCAAGAATCGTGTCTATGATCTGACTCCACCGCATGTTTCTGATGTTGGTACTCAGATAGCGCATGGACATGCTGGAGCATAAATGAGACGGAAGCCAGAAAATCATCAGTTCCCAGAAGCCGCATCTCGCCAACTGGAAATCAAATAATGCAAACAGGATCGGAGCCAAAATAAAGATCATTCTGTTAAAGAATGACCACCAGTAAAAATACGCATTGAGATAGGAAAGATTTCCGGCAAGGGATAATTTCCTTGTAAACACAGCATTGGTATTTCGTATACTCTGGATGACGCCCCTGGCCCAGCGGATTCTCTGCCGGATCATACTTTTTACCGTTGTGGTAGAAAGTCCGGATGCCAGTACTTTTGACGTCGCATATGTAATGTATCCCGCCTTTTGCAGTCGTATGCTTGTCTCAAAATCTTCTGTAATTGTTCCATATGGAAATCCACCGATTTCTTCCAGCGCTTTTCTTGAGATTACCGTATTGCTGCCGGTATAAGCAGCGGAATTGGAAGAGTTTCTTAAAATATTGATCTCCCTCGAGAAAAAATCCTGCTCGTTTGGAATGTCTCTTTCCGAATACAGGTTAAACTGAAATAAATCCTGATTATAAAAGCTCTGCGGTGTCTGAATCAGCCCAACTTTTTCTTTGTTCTGCAGAAAATAAGGAACCGTCTCCATAAGAAATTCTTTTCTAGGGATCATGCCCGCATCAAAAGTAGCAATCAGAGGCGAACTTGTCTTTGAAAGTGCGTGATTGTAATTCCCTGCTTTTGCATGCACATTGTCGGCAAGCCCGAGGTATCCCACTCCCTGTTTTTCTGCAAGATCAGCGATCTCCTGTCTGTTTCCGTCATCGCATACGTAAATATGTACTTTGCTTTTGTCCGGATAGGTAAGATAGGTACAGGCATTGATCGTGGTGTACAGCAGTTTCTCAGACTCATTATGCGTGGCAATAAAAATATCTACATCCGGAAACTGTTCCCTCGGTACATCCGGAAATTCCAGTTGTCTTCCTTTAAAGCGCATCTTGCTCGCCATCAGCTCAAATACTCCAAGCGTTGTCACAGCCTCTGCTATAACCAGAAGAATTCCAAAAAAGAGCTGTAAGGGTGTCGTCTTCCACGGCAGTGTAAAGAAAATTCTCCATATCAGATAAATACTGGAAAAACAAAAGGTGAGCGCAAAACATAAAATTCTCTTTTTTTCTAAACTCATTCTCTTACACGCTCCGTTCTCAAAAACACCCAGCTTTTCTGTATTCTGTAAGACACAAAAAATAAAATAGAATCACAGACTATTTTACTGGTTGCAGGGTTGATATGTAAAATCCGGTTCATTCCGAATACACTGACAGCGGATGCTGCTGTAAGAGCATAGCACAAAAGCGCATAGCGCATCAGCGACTGCGATCGGGTTTTGCTTTCAAATACGAGATGCCGATTCATCTTATAATTTGCTCCGGCAGACGCAATTCTTGCCACCACGGTTGCGGCAAAAACCGTGTGTAAACCAAACATCCCTTTTCCGTTCCCTGTCATGTTCAACATAAGCCAGAACAAACATACATCCAGCAGGGCACATAAAAAGGACGACAGACCAAACTTGACAATATTGGAAAAAAGCGCTCCAAGCACTCCGAAGCTGTCACGTACAGGGTGAAAATGAGAGCCGGGATTTCCGTCCTGATAAATCGTCCGGATCGATTCTGTCCGGATAGGAATCTTATTTTGAATACATGTCAGCAGCACCTGCATCTCATATTCAAACCGGGTGCCGGAAACTTCCAGCATCAGCTCTAAAAGACTTGTATCAAATGCGCGGAAACCTGTCTGCGTGTCTGAGAGCCATCTGCCGCTCATTATCCACAGGAAAAAGGAAGTTGTCCGGTTTCCGATCAAAGAGCGAAAAGGAATATTCCCGCCGCTAAACGCTCTGCTTCCCAGTAGCAAAGTCCCCGGATATCGTTTCATTTTTTCACAGATTGCAACAACATCTTCCACAGCGTGCTGTCCGTCACAGTCCACACATACAATGTGATCGCCCTCTTCCGCCTGCTCTTTTACGTACTGAAACCCTGTTTTTAGCGCTGCTCCTTTTCCTTCGTTTTTGTGATGCGTCAACACCACACAATTTTCCATGTGTTTCAGCGTTTGAAACACTGTCTGATAGTTCTCTCCGGAACCATCATCTATCACCACAATATATGGATTTTGCATTTTTTGAAGTTTTCTAACATAATCACAAAATTCTAATTCCGGCTCCAAAGCCGGTATAATGATATAGGTTTTTTTCATCCCGTTCTCCTTTGTGCCAGGAAAAATCTCCCCGGAGCTTTTTTATCGGCCAAATCATTTCTGCATTTATCAGCTCTTCCAATATATCAAGTCCTGCCCATGAAATCATCTGGAAATTAATGGAAATTAGATATTTAATCACTCTGCGATTTTTTATATAAATTTGAAATATCAAAAAAATTTCACTTCTCTTATTATTTATGCTATGATAACGAATAAGACTATAAATCAAAAAATCCGGGAGGGAAAAATAAAAGTTGGAATTCTATGTGCGGGCGATGAAGAAGTTGCTCCTTTTTTACCTTTACTAAACAATTGTAAACTAACAGAGAAAGCGATGCTGAAATTTTATGAAGGACAAATTGACGGGTTGGAAGTGGTCACTTTGTTTTCCGGAGTATGCAAGGTCAATGTTGCCATAGCTTCACAGCTTTTGATCGATGTGTTTGGAGTAGATCTGATCATTAATTCCGGAACGGCAGGCGGAATGAATCCCGATCTCCAGATATTCGACACCGTGATCTCCACGGAAGTTTGCTACCACGATGTTGCCAAGGATATTTTAACGGACTTTCATCCGTGGATGAAATCGGTATTTTTTAAAGCAGATAGGGAACTGATTGAATTATCAAAACTTGCTGTTAGAAAACAGACTGCCTGAAGAATCTGACCGGGAGGTTTCTAATCTGCTTGAAATCAAAGACCATTATCCTAAATATGTGGTAACACTGGACGAACTTGCCACTGGAAATATTAACGGGGTAAGAATTGTTCATTTGGCAGATTTTCTGTTGAGCAGAGAATACTAAAGGGTATGACATTGCATCATACTGAAAAGTGAACATCCGGAGATCATCTGCAAAAGAGATTTCCGGATGTTCACTCTTTTTTATTTATTATGCAAGGCTATCGTATTAAGGCATGTTCTTCGCTGTTTCCTCCCGTCATATAATAAATATCGTGTAGCATGCCGCAGGTGGCGGCAAGTTCGGGATTTAACTTTCTTTTTAGTGCAAGTAATGTACAGAACTTAGAGACACCGTACATATGGGCAGTAAAATTGCAGATCAGCTGTGGATCATTATTTAGAATCAGTGCATTCATACGAATACGAAGTTCTTCCAATCGATTTCTCTTCACTCTTTTCCCTCTCCCTGTCCTTTTGAATGTCATATGACTTTTGCATTAAAAATGAACCGGAAAGAAATTTTACGCCGGAACAATCTCGATCCAGTATCCATCCGGATCTCCGATAAAATAGATGCCCATCTCCGGATTTTCAAACAGGATCACTCCCATTTCTTTGTGTTTCCGGTATGCTTCTTCGTAATGATCTGTTGTGAAGGCAAGATGGAATTCTTCCTCTCCCAGATCATATTTTTCTGTTCTGTCTTTCAGCCAGGTCAACTCAAGCGTAAAGGAACTCTTGCCGTCTCCGAGGTAAACAAGGATAAAACTTCCGTCTTCTGCTTCTTTTCTCCTTACTTCTTTCAAACCCAGAGCCTCTTCATAGAATTTCAGGCTCTTTTCCAGATCGAGAACGTTAAAATTAAAATGATTAAATGCGAACATGGTATTTCTCCTTTCTGAATCTACCATACCTGTTTTTTAGAAAAATGTCAATGCATAGAAACCTGCGGCAGCGTTTCTATTCTCGTACAGACTTTTTGAAGCAGGGCATCATCGTGACTTATGATCAGCATTCCCAGATCTCTTCGTTTCCCCTCTTCCAGCAGGAAATTCCAGATCTGAGCCTGGGTGACAAGATCCAGCATGGCCGTAATCTCATCGCAGAGGAGAAAGCGGGTGTCCGGATGCAGAGCCCGGGCAAGGCAGAACCGCTGCAGTTCCCCGCCGGATAATTCCGACGGATACCGTTTCAGCCACCCTTCTTCAATATGAAGTTCCTTCAAAAGCCGTTCCTCCGGCTTCCCTGCTTCGTTCAAGGTGACACCAAGCTGTAACAATGGATCCACTACCGTTTCCGGATGCTGCCATACCATCTGAACCGGACAGACGCCGCGAAAAGAGGAAAGTGCCTTTCCATTCAGAAGGACCTTCCCCTGCTGCGGCTTTTCATATCCTGCCAGAAGCCTGCACAATGTCGTCTTTCCACGGCCGCTTGGTGCTCTCAGGCCTACGCGCTCTCCGGAAGTAATTGACAGGCTGTAATCCTGCAAAATGCACTCCTGTTTTCTTCTTCGATAGGAAAATGTAAGGTGTTCTGCCTGCAGTATCATTTTGCCTCCTCCTTCCCCGGATACAGACATCGTACCAGTCCGCCCCGGTATGGTTTCAGTGAAATCTGATCTGCCTCCCGGCAAAGTATTGTGCACTTTCTGCACTGCCGCGCAAACGGGCATCCTTTCGCCACTGTTCCCGGATAAGGCTGCGATCCTGGAATCGGATGAAATCCATGTTCCGGCATGGCATGCCATAAGGATTTTGTAAACGGATGCCGGAGTTTTTCTACATCCTTAAAATCTGAAGCATCCGCTTCTTCTATAGTCTCCCCGGCATAAAATACTGCAACCCTGTCCGCAACAGTCAGGGCAAGTTCCAGATCATGTGTGATAAAGAGGATACCGGCTCCTTCCTCAGCCAGCTCCCGAAAATGCCCGAGAATTCTTCCAGCCGCCTTTTTATCCAGTCCCGGTGTGGGCTCGTCGGCAATGATCAGTCTGGGAGATTCGGTTACTGCCGAGGCAATCAGTACCCTGCGTGCCATACCGCCGGAAATTTCAAACGGATACTGCTCCTCGATCTCTTCCTTCAGCCCATACCGTTTCAGCGCAGCCCGGCACCGTTCCCGGATTCCCGCATCTCGTTTTCCTTTTCTGATCTGCGGCCCGATCTTCATCAGTGGATCCAGATACGTGACGCCCTGCGGGATCAGCATAATCTCCCGCCCCCTGAGGGCTTCTGCCCGTTCTTGTGTCAGGGGACGGCCGTCATATTTCAGTGTTCCGCTCATCCGGCTGTTATAAGGCAGGATGCCCAGAATACTGTGAGCCAGCAGACTTTTCCCGGATCCGCTTGCTCCCACTGCGGCGACAATCTGCCCCGGCTCGATCTGCAGTGACAGATCTTTAATTACAGGGAGCTCGCGCTTATGAATGCCGCGTTCGTATTGTGTAAACGTAATAGACAGATGGGAAATTTCTAAAATCGGTTCCAAAATATTCCTCCTTACTCATGTGCACTGGCCGGGTTCAGCAGCTTCTCCACCCGTTCTCCAAGCAGGGCAAACAGCATCACGACACAAACCAGCGACAGCCCCGGGAACAGTGCAAGCCACCATCTTCCGGTTGTCAGGTAACGCATGCTTTCTGAAAGGATTACTCCGATGGCAGGCTGCTCCGAAGAGAGACCGAATCCCAGAAAGGTAATACTGGATTCATGCAGAATCGCATGCGGGAACAACAGAATCAGCCCGGTTACAAACTGCGGAAGAAGGTGGGGAATCATATGGTTTTTTACGATCTGCATCTTTGATACGCCCAATTTTGAGGCCGTCAGAATATATGGCGCTTCCCGAAGCTGCAGCACTTCCCCGCGGATAACCCGCGCAAGAGAAGTCCAGTGGCTCAGGGCGACACCGGCAACCACTCCGGTAAATCCCCGCCCGCAGGCGATGGAAATAAGCATCACCAGAAGGATATGCGGGATACCCATCATCAGATCAATCCACCAGGAAATCACTGCATCTGCTGCTCTTCCCAGAACTGCGCAGGCCGTTCCAAGAATCAGGGCAATCAGGGCGCTTACCGCGGCTGTGAGCAGTCCAATCCGGATACTAAGTGACAGCCCCGCCAATGTCCGGGCAAACATATCTCTCCCCATCCAGTCGGTGCCAAATAAGAATTCTCTGGAAGGCGCCAGATTCTTTCTTGCAAAATTTGTCTGGACAGCCTGATCCTTCAGAAGCATTCCCGCTGCGGTGATCAGAATGAGCACTCCGGCCGTCACAATCAGAAACAGGATCGTATTTCTTCTTTGATTCTGTGGTTTCATAACTTTGCGGCCCTCCTTCGGATTTTTGGATCGATGACACCGTAGAGAAGATCCGCTGCCAGATTTCCGGCAAAGACAATCGCCGCCGTAATAACGGTAATGCCAAGAAGCAGCGGAAGGTCACTTCCCAGACCTGCGGTAACCGCCGCCTGTCCAAGCCCCGGATAGGAAAAGACCTGTTCCACCAGAACCGACCCTCCGATGATTTCACTGATGGATACAAACTGCAAAGTCATGGCAGGAAGCGATACATTACGCAGTCCGTGCCGCAAAAGGATGGATGTCTGCGATTCCCCTCTTGCTTTTGCGAAAAGTATATAGTCCGATGACAGGACTTCGATCAGTTTTTCTCTCGTGTGCAGGGCAATGTTTGCTACTCCGGTCATGCTTAGCGTAAGAACCGGGAGAATCCCGTGACGAAGCCGGTCAATGAACGTGACCGAATCCGCCTGAAGTCCCATCGGAACGGCGAGACCTACGGGCAGCCATCCCAGTTCCACCGCAAAGATCATCAGAAGTAAAATGGCAAGCCAGAAAGCCGGCGTACTGGAAATCAAAAGGCAGTATCCCCGGATCGCCCGGTCCGGCCATCGATTCCGGTAAGCCCCTGCAAGCATGCCAAGAACCAGTCCAAGGACCCCCGAAAAGATCCAGGCGGCCGCCATCAGCCCCACTGAATTGGCAAGACGCTCTCCTATCACCGTCAGAACCGGCTGACGGTAAAGAAGTGAGGTGCCGAAATCTCCGTGAAGTACGCCGCTCAGCCATCCGAGATACCGCTGTGCCGGAGGCATATCCACGCCCCAGTACGCTTCCAGTTCTGCGATCTGTTCCTGTGTCATGGATCCAAGCGCGGTCTGACCGACATTGGTCTGCAGCGGATCCAGCGGCGAAGACCACATCAGGAGAAAGGTCAGAAGGCTCACTCCCAGAAGGAGAAGCAGCATCCGGATCAGTTTTTTTCCGGCAAATTTCAGTCGATGTTTCAATGCTATCCGTCCTTTCCTTTCGATCTCGTTTTGATCATCTAACTCCAGCTCCACTGATCGACATTATTCACAATGGACCAACCATGTCCATGAGGGTGGATTTTCTGTTCTGCGACCTGAAGTCCGTCCGCTACCCAGTAGAGATGATCAATATTGACCAGCCATACCCACGGAATATCTCCATCCTGTGTTACTCCGGTAGTGCCGTCCCACTGGGCTTTCTGCCAGAGATCATAAGATACTTCCAGATCACTGGAGGCAAGTGCCTGATCCATATAGGCATCCACAGTGGAGTTGGAATACGGGGAATACTGCGCCAGTCCGGTGTCTCCAATTGTATGGTAAATATTATAAAGCTCCATCGGCGTATGCGCGCCCCATCCCCAGATCAACGGATCGGACTGTGCCCGGTCATAAGCTGTATCCCAGCCGACACCTTCCAGCGTACAGGAAATTCCAAGTTCCTTCAGCTGTTCGGAAAAATCAGCCGCCAGCGCCTGGCGCACTGAATCTCCGGTTGCATAGAGCAGATTTAATTCTGCCTTGACACCGTCTTTTTCCCGGATTCCGTCTTCTCCTGTCTTCCATCCTGCTTCGTCCAGAAGTGATTTGGCTTTCTCCGGATCATAAGTGACTTCCGATGCGGAATTATACCACGGCATTTGGTCACAGACACTATAAGCCGGGGATCCATAACCGTTCAGGACATGATCGATCATTTCCTCGCGGTCCACACCAATATTGATAGCACGGCGTACCTGCACATCTGCAGTAAAATCATTTCCGATCGTCTCTCCGGATTCTGTCGTCTGCTCCGGGACGGCCGGAAGATTGAATCCTCTGTTATCCACGCTTTCATATGCGGCAAGGGAATAGCCTTCCACAGTCTGATCGGAGTAAGTCGCAGAAGTATAGGCAAGGTCTACTTCTCCGGCCTGAGCAGCCAGAAATGCCGCGTCTTCTTCCATAAATACAATCGTTACCCTCTGCATATTTGGCTGTTCGCCATAATAGTCCGGATTAGCATCCAGAATGACCTGCTGTCCCTTATCCCACTGTTTCAAGATATATCTGCCGGAACCGATCGGATTAGAACCATAGGAAGCGCTGTCATATGCATGTTCCGGAACGATTCCCACAACAGCCATAGTGTAAGGCCAGATGGAAAACGGCCGTGTCATATGGAAAACAACTGTTGTATCATCCAGAGCCTCTGCATGATCCAGCATGGTAAAATCATTGACGGAACTGGCTTCCTTCACTGTATTATAAGTAAATGCCACATCTCTGGCTGTCAGCGGTTCTCCATCGGTAAACTTTACATCATCCCGGATATGAACAGTCCAGAGCAGTCCGTCCTCACTGACAGAATAATCTGTAGCCAGATCATAATCGATGGTCAGATTCGTATTTGTGACCGTCAGCGTGCTCTGGATCAACGGTTCATGCACATGCTCTCCCGCTCCCCAGCCAAAAGCAGGATCAAATCCGGCTTCCGGCTCCGAGTTGGGATCCATGGCAATCACAACGGAAGAACGATTCTCTGAGGTATTCGACCGGGATTCAGAGGAGGACCCACCGCATCCTGCCATCAGGGAAAGCACTAGCAAACAGGCAAGGAGGGCCGCCGGTTTTCGTTTTACATTGCTTCTCATTATTCTGCATCCTTTCCATGTTCATTTTGCATAGAAGCAAACACTTCCTCCCGTACCTGTTCGCAGGAAATCTGGTGTACTCTTGCAAGCCTGGATACATCGTCAAATTCCGGTTTCATATGAGTCACTCCATATCCACTGGCTTTCTTGACTCTCACCGTCCCCCATTTGGTCTCCACTTCGCTGATTTCCGGCTTCAGAAAGCACTTCCGGCATCTGCGGATCCGAAGCCCGTTTGTAGTTGTCTGCGCCAGGATATGCCGTGCCATCTCTTCTTCCTTTTCCGGATCACAGAGAACTGTCAGAACATGTCCTGATCTTCCTTTTTTCATGGTTCCCGCAACCGTATAGACATCCAGTGCGCCAAGCTCCAGAAGTCCTGTGCAGGCAAAGGCAAGGGTTTCCGGTGTCATGTCGTCAATATTGCATACCAGTTCCGTAATCATGGAGCCGCCCTCTTCCTCTGTTTCTCCCAGAAAGGCACGGACGCAGTTTGCCTGTTCAAAATGTTTGGTGCCGATTCCGATTCCCGTTTTCGCGATTTTCATCATCGGCATTTCCGCAAATTGATCCGCAAAATGTGTCAGAAGCGCTGCTCCGGTCGGGGTGCAAAGCTCACCCTGAACCGTTCCGGCATAGACCGGAACACCTACAAGCAGATTCGCCGTAGCAGGAGCCGGAACCGGCATAATGCCGTGGGCACAACGCACCGTTCCCTTTCCTACATGTACAGGCGATACAATCACCTTGTCCAAATGAAGCAGGAACATGGCGTAACAGACACCTGTCACATCCGCCACTGCATCCAGAGCACCCACTTCATGAAAATGGATTTCCTCCACCGGACAGCCATGTGCTTTGGATTCCGCGTCCGCAATAGCAGAATAAACGGATTTTGCGTGATTCTTAACCTCTGCCGGAAGTTCCAGATGTTCAATCAGGTCCGCAATATATCCCGGAGCTGCGTGGTGATGAGAATGTCCATGATGATGGTCGTGACCATGATGATCATGACCGCCGACAGCTTCTTCTTCTCCGTGCACTATTACTTTCATGTGAGTTCCGCTGATACCGCAGGTGGATCCATTTTCAGCTTCCACCCGGACATCCGACAGCCCCAGATGATTCATTGTGTGCAGAAATGTTTCTTTCTCTTTATCCTCCAGAAGTTCGTATAATGCAGCCATCAGCATATCTCCGGCTGCTCCCATATTACATTCGATATAAAGTGTTCTCATTACTCTTCCTCCAATCCTTCCATCTGATTGATTCTGCTGGCAAGATATCCTGCTCCGAATCCATTATCAATGTTGACGACACTGCACCCGGAGGCGCAGGAATTCAGCATGGACAGCAGCGCAGACAATCCCCCAAAGCTGGCGCCGTATCCGACGCTGGTCGGCACCGCAATCACCGGACAGTCCACCAATCCACCGATGACAGACGCCAGAGCACCTTCCATTCCCGCCACGGCAACAATGCATCTGGCGCTCATCAGGTCGTCCAGATGGGATAACAGCCTGTGAAGGCCTGCCACCCCAACGTCATACAGGCGGACAACATGATTTCCCAGGACTTCCGCGGTCAGAGCCGCTTCTTCTGCCACCGGGATATCGCTGGTTCCTCCGGTTGCGACAACGATACGCCCCCTCTTTTTATGTTCCGCCGGATAGGCAATGGCAAGCCTTGCATCCGCATGGTAATCAAGGGGAATCGGATCCGGAAGCTGATTTACGGTTTCCTGGCTGACTCGGGTAATCAGGATGTTCCGGCATCCCCGGTTTCCCATAGCCTGAACGATCCCTGCGATCTGCTCCGGTGTTTTGCCTGCCCCGTAAATGACTTCTGCCGCGCCCTGCCGGACACTGCGATGCAGATCAATTTTGGCATAGTCCAGATCTTCAAATGGTGCTTCTTTTAACTGTAATAATGCCTGCTCCGGTTCAGTTGTGCCGTCTGCCACACTCCGAAGCAACTGTAAAATATCATATTTATTATCCATAATGCTCTCCTTCCCGATGAGGTTATACTGATTTGGCCCGCGCTTCCAGATCCAGCAGGATGGATGAAAAGAGCGGCCGAAGTATTGTCAGGATTTCTTCCCTTTTGGAAAACAGCAGGGGCATCTGTTCTTCTGTAATCTGAAGCCGGGCGCCGCCATCCTCCATCAGTCGGACACGGAAATCATGAAATCCAAGGTTTGCCAACGCCGTCTCCGCTGTCTCTGCTTTCTTCAGAAGTTCCGGTGTAATGGCTGTTCCTGTCGGAATCCTTGTTGCCAGACAGGCGTAAGCCGGTTTTCGGCTTGTAAAGAGCCCTGCTTCTTCGGACAGACGCCGGACTTCGCTTTTGGAAATTCCACATTCCCGAAGGGGCGAACGTACCTCAAGTTCCCGAATCGCCTGCATACCCGGACGGTCATCTGCATCGTCTGACGCATTGGTGCCATCCAGAAGGCAGAAGTATCCGTCTTTTCGCGCTGCCGCCCATAACTGTGTAAACAGCGCTCTTTTGCAGTAGTAGCACCGCTTTGGTCCGTTTGCGGCTGCTTCCGGAACGGCAAGTATGTCCTTTTCCAGCACGGTCATTGGAATGTTCAGCGCTTCTACAACTCTGCGTGCGTCTTCCATTTCAAACTCCGGCTGAAAAGCCGTTTTCATATAATAAGCATGTACGTCGCAGCCATACTGCTTTGCCGCCCATAAAAGAAATGCCGAGTCTGTGCCGCCGGAAAATGCCACGGCCGCTTTTGGCACTTCACAGAAAAACTCTTCCAAAGTCATCTATTATTTCCTCCTTTTCGACAAAAAAGAAGGTATCCGCCTTCTTCTGAAAGCAGATACCTTCCTGGTATCAAAATTTCTATTCTGTATTTTAATTCGTAATTTTTACTGCAAAATTTCTGTTCTATCAGTCGATTGCCAGTAATGCCGTTTCTCTGTCATATGGCACTGATCCGCTTCTGCCGATCATTCCGGCTTCCTGCCGGATTAGTTAGTCTATCAGTGTACCCAGAATCTCAACTGCATTCTGTACATTTTTCGTCATAGAGAGGTCTGTAACGCCGACAATGATATTGTCGCACAGATTCACCGGAATCAGTATCCGTTTTGCACGGCTTTGTCCGACAGCCTGCGCCATAGCCGGGGTGATCTCCCCAAGCATGGAATCTGCAATCACAATTCCCACCGGCCCTATGATCACATCTGCCCTGCGGCATGCAACGATCACAGAATTCTCTCCCGTGGCCGCCTGCGTTGCCCCGGCACGAAGCATGGCATTGGTCGCTGCACTGTTTGCCCCTATTGCAATGATCTCAATGTCCGGATACCGGTCTTTGACTGCGCTTACCAGCTGACGGCCAAGTCCGCCGCCCTGGCCATCTATGATTACCAGATTCAAGTCTGTTCCTCCCTCATGTTTCCATCAATAAATTACAACTATATAGTTTAAACGATTTTGGGAAATTTTGCAATTTTTATTTAGAAAAGCCTCCTCTTTCTTTTACCAATTATTCATTTTGTTCTGCTGCTTCTTTTTCCTGCAGCAGTTCATCCTCTTCGTAGGCCTTATGATCCCGTGGATCCAGCAGATATTTCATGAACTCGCGGTCAGTATATTCCGTTTCCAGAAATTCGCTGAAGCATGGGTAAATCAGGTCGTGGAATCCTTTTTCAAAAAGGTAATCTTCCAGATTTCCTTTGTAATCAGCGTCCTCTTCCCGCTTCTGACGCCACGTATCTGCTGTTTCAGACAATTCCTGTAATGTGATACCATGAGTAAACATCCACCACATCTGAAACTTTGCATATGCTTTCTTCCGAAAAGCTTCCCGCTCGGACGGCTCCTCCTCACGTGTTTCGTAGTGTTTTAAAATCTCCCGATTCCGTGCTGTATCCAGGTAATAACGCTCGAAGCCTTTTCCGAGATTGAGATCACGGATCATGACAACTCCGTCCATCTCCGCAAAGCGGACAGCATCTTCCAAAGACATGTCTGCATCAGCGGATGTATTAATAAACTTTGCTCCATACTGATCCGTATCTATTACGTAATGTGTCGGTCTCGCCCAGAAAGCTTCCATCAGTATCTGTACTTTCTCCGCGATGATTTCTGCTCTTCTGTCTGTATTTCCATATTTAGATCCGACTCTGTTGCGGACCCGGACATAGGCGTATCCGAGAAGTGCCTCCTTGTTTGGAGCCAGTGTCCCGATGATTTTTTTCAGTGCTCTGTTGGCACAGACTCTTTCCCCTTTCGTAATCTCGTCCTGAATCTGTAACAGTCCCTGTTTGACAAATTCATATGTATTTCTGGTAAATCTTTGCATGTTGCTTCCCCCTGTTTATCTAAATGTATTCCTTCTATAACGAAAATATGAAGTGAAATCAATCATCGTGAAAACGACAGGAAAGAATGTAGATATTGTCATCGTCCATGCAATATACCAGCCTGTCTTTATCATTGATCCGGCGGCTCCAGCAACCTTCCATCCTGCCTGTCAGGGGCTCAGGTTTACCGATTCCGGTAGTTCCGTTTTCACAGATATCCGCAATAAGCAGATTGATCTTTTTCAGTGTTTCCCGGTCGTTTTGCTTCTGAAAAAGATAGTCTTTCCACCCATTTTCCGTAAAATGCTTATTCTTCATCTTCTGCCATTCCGATCAGATCATGGATCTGTTCGTTTCCCCTTTTCAACTGTCCGGCAGATTCCAGCAGCCATCTGTAGTTGGATTCCTTCGCAGTCAGATGCATGTTTTCCAGCATATTATTGTACATTTCCTCGGAAATCATTACAACATTCCGGTTTTTCTTTCGGGTGATGATAAGTGTCTCGTAATCATCAGTCACTCTGTCCATACATTCTTTCAGATTGTTCCGCAATTCTGTGTAGTTTATTGCAAGCACACTTTTCACTGTCCTTTCAAGTACAAAATATTGTACTTGTATTATAGTATATGTACATCATGTCGTCAACACAGGAAAAGAATTCCTGAAATCAGTTTTCCAGAGTATAAAAAGGCCGAAGATCACTCTTCGGCCCCTGATTTTTTCGGTTGTATGCCGGCTCACCGTGCGGATTTGGCATTCGGATAAATCTTCTCCATTCTGGCATCGTCAAATCTGGTATCAATCAGTTTTTCAACGGCATTGTCCGGTGTATCACCTTGTGCTCTCTGGTCGTATCTTACAAGAGCAGCGGCTGATACAACCATATTCGCTGCCATAAACAGGATAAGACACCATGTAACAATATATCCTGTGAGTTTTGGTATCTTTTCGATCCAGTCGGATATACGGGGATACAGTACCTTGATCCATATTACTGCAGCGATTCCCCAGAAGAAACAGTAAAGCAGGTTAATTCGCCCGCCCAGATTAAAAGGAATGCCACTGTAATCCCAGAATACTTTTCCGAAAAACAATTCGGCGAAAACACTGCACAGGTACTCATAAGCGCCGCCCAGAAACGTGCCGACCATAAAAAGATACCGGTCCGGCTTCTCTCTGTCCTTATGTAAAAGAATTGTTGCCGCAACAATCGCCATTCCCCAGATGATACTGAACGGCCCCCATACAAGGCTGCTCCGGCTCATCCATACTCCTGCTGTAATCCGGCAGAAAATGGTCTCAACCAGATCCCCGAGGAGCGAACCGATAACGAACAGCCAGAACAGTTTGTAAAATCCGCATCCCTCGGCAAACCGTCCTTCTTTCTCAGCTTCTTCTCTTGCCACCTGGATCAGAGGATAAGCTTTTTCCATTCTTCGCTCTACATGGCCGACAATCAGCGCCGTGAATTTTCCCGTAACAACTGCCACTTTCCGGTTCCAGCGGACTGCGGCTTTTGTCGGCCTGCCAATGCGCAGCGCCGCCGCCGATGACACAGACATATCAACAATAATTCCGGCAAAGGCGATACCGACCAGTATATTCCCAAACGGCCTGGGGATAAGATGAAACAGCCTGGTGAAATCTTCATCTCCGAATTTGACTGCCAGTACACCAAGAACTCCCCAGAGAACGCTGTACTGCAGACAGATATATCCGTCAAAATTCCATTTTTTATCGGAATAGTCCCACCATTTGCGCTGATTCATCCGTTCCAGAATTTTACCGGCAAACCATTCGATCGTCGTAGCAATTATCATGCATCCGAGAAACAGGAAAAACGGCTGATTTTCCAGATCTTCCAGAGAAATGATCATGATCAATGCTGCTGTTCCGTATATAAAACAAAACGGTCCTGAAGAAAATCCCCGGTTTACAAATTTCTTTTTCCGTATGGTTCCGACAATTGTCTCTATGAACCATCCCAGAAAGGAATAGATCAGTACCAGCCATATAAGCTCCGAAAATGTATAATGCATAATTACTCCTGCTGTCTTATTTTATCTTTTGTATTCCTGCTCTATATATTCTTCCAGTGCATCAATCCATGTCGGCATCTTATGTATGCCGAGTACCGTAATCAGAAAATTGTCAAGTACTGTAAAAGTCGGTCTTGCAGAACAGTATTCAGCTTTTCTGGTCGGTACAGGGATTACCCTGACATCTTTTTCCGCAATCCTTACAATCTCTTTTGCGAATTCGTACCGGTTGCAGACACCGCTGCATGTCACATGGTAGGTCCCGTATTCTTCTGTATTGATCAGTTTCAGCATAAATGCCGCCAGTGCATTGGCACTGGTCGGTGAACCGTACTGATCATCGGAGATATAGAGTTCTGTCTTTGTTTCAATTGCTTTTAAAATCTGATTGACAAAATTTGCATCACTTCCGCGCCCAAAGACCCAGTTGCTCCGGATAATGAAATGGTCATGCGCAAATTCCTTGACATAATTTTCTCCTGCAAGTTTGCTTCTTCCATAAACTGTCATCGGATCCGTCTCATCAAATTCATGGTACGGCACCTGACGGATCCCGTTAAACACGTCATCCGTTGACAACAGGAGAATTCTGGCCTGAACTTTAGATGCTGCAATCGCAAGATTTCTTGCACCGATCGCATTAACTTTATAGGCGTATTCCGGCGATTCTTCACATGTCCCGACGTTTGTGACCGCAGCGCAGTCAAAAATCACATCCGGCCTTTTTTCCTTTGCAAAGTCGATAACCTGATTTAAATTTGTCACATCGACCTCTTCGATATCTGTGTTGATAATCTCAGCGTCCGGCTGATACTGCTTTGCCATATCATTAAGCGCGCATCCAAGCTGTCCGGCCGCTCCTGCAATCCATATTTTCATCTTCTTCACCTGATTTCTCTACTGTTGTGTATTTCCTGCTTCCGGATATTTCGCTTTTAATGCTCTGGAAACAACCTTAGGAACATATCTGTCTGTATCGGAGCCATAATATGCAAACTCTTTTACCAGTGTAGAACTTAAAAAGGCATATTCCAGACTTGTCGTAAAGAACATGGTATCAATCTCATTGTCCACACTGTGGTTGATCTGTGCCAACTGCATTTCATATTCAAAATCCGTAACGGCCCGAAGTCCACGGATAATCAGTCTTGCATGGTTCTGCTTTGCAAACTCAACGGTCAGGCCTTCAAATGCCTTTACTGTTACATTCGGGAAATCTTTTGTCACTTCCTGAAGAAGCTGCAGACGCTCCTCCATGGTAAAAAGCGGTGTCTTTTTCTGGTTGACAAGGACGCCGATAATGAGTTCATCTACGACTTTTGCCGCCCTTGTGATGATATCCAGATGTCCGAATGTAACCGGGTCAAAACTGCCTGGATATACTGCTTTAATCATCTGTATTCCTCATTTCATGAAAATTTCTTCAATAACTATACTACAAAATACCGGTCAGGTCAAACTGTTTCACGGATGGAAGGGAAAACGGCGCCTGTATCTGACGGAGAATCTCTGTCCTTTGTGGAACAGACGAAGGAAGCTTCTCATAATCCAGAGAAAGGAAGCCTGCAAACAGCAGAATACTGATGACAATCCGGACTCCTAATGTTCCGGTCTGACGCGTTTCCTGTTCCGGATAGATACTTCCGTAAGCCGCGCGGTATCTCGGGTGGACTGCCGGTGCATGAAGGGAGGACTCCGCCGGATTCTCCTCCCTTGCCCGCATCTGCTCCAGTGCCTCTTTTCTCTTTCTTTCCCGGCTGTCATTCAAAACCATACACCTCCGCATTGCCGTCTAAAAAAGACAGGATATATAATCATAATATACCCTGTCTTTCCAAAGTATGCTAGTGTCTGTCAGATAATTCCTGAATAATGTCGTTCCAGTCAAGTCCCCGCTCTACCATCAGCACCATGGCATGATAAAGGAAGTCGGAGAGCTCGTATTTCAACTCCTCTGTGTTCGGATTCTTGGCTGCAATAATGACCTCTGCCGCCTCTTCTCCCACCTTCTTCAGAATTTTATCAATTCCTTTATCAAAGAGATAATTGGTGTATGATCCTTCTTTTGGATTCTTCTTCCGGTCCAGGATCGTGCCATATACGGTTTCAAAAATCTGAAGCGGGTTGGTTTCATCATAATCCGTGCCTGCGATAGTCTGGAAAAAGCAAGTCGGATTTCCGGTATGGCAGGCTGCTCCGATCTGCTCCACTTTTGCAAGAAGCGTATCCTTGTCACAGTCGATGGTCAGGGATTTGACATACTGGAAATGTCCGGATGTCTCTCCTTTTGTCCAGAGACACTGTCTGCTCCGGCTGTAATATGTCATTTTTCCGGTTTTCACCGTCCGGTCAAATGCTTCTTCATTCATATAGGCAAGCATCAGCACTTCGCCTGTTCTGTAATTCTGCGCGATAACCGGAATCAGGCCATCGGAATTCAGCTTGAAATCCGAAAAATCAAGCACGCTCTCAAAAGAGGTCATCTGGATGCCGCACTCCTGACATTCGGTCTTAAAGAGATGAAAATCCATATCCATGCGGCTGACAAATTTTCCGGAAATGCCTCTTGCCCCCGGACTTTTCAGAATCCGGAAAATCTCAGATTCTTCCATCGTATCGGTCAGGACCACATATGGAATTTCTGTCAGTGTCATCACAGAGTTCAGATCCAGTCTGTGCATGAAAATGATCTCGCTGCTGTATTTTTCAATCAGATGCTGCTGTTTGAAAAGGGTATCAAAATCATTCAGAGAAACGGCCGTTTTCTCTTTTCCGAATCTCTTGGACGCTTCCTCCAGCATTTTTACAGAGCTTGCTTTGGAGAAATTCAGAACGACCCGTTTAGCTCCGGTGTAAAGTATCTTTTTCACATCTTCCAGACGTTTGATATTTCCTCCTGCTACAACAGGGATCCCGGCTGATTTTGTGATTTTTTTCAGCAGGTCGATGGACTCCTCATGATCCTCATCCGAATCAGAAAGGTCGAATACAAGAAGCTCGTCTGCTCCCTTATCGCTGTAATGCTTTGCAAGAGCAACCGCGTCTTCCGAGAGAACATCCATATCATCGAACCATCTGACTGCTTTTCCCTGCCATAAAAACAAGCAGGGAACAATTCTTTTATAACTCATCTGTTTTCAGTTCCTTTCTTCTATAAGCTACCTTTTGTAGACCATACTTCCGTCATACCAGGCTCAAAGGAAACGGCCATGTGAAGAGCCTTTCCAAAACTTTTAAAAAGCGCCTCCGCCATATGATGATTGTTTCCTTCATCTACGATTTTCAGATGCAGATTCATCATGGCGCTGTAGGATACTGCATAGAAAAACTCCCGGATCATCTCCGTATCCATTTCTCCGATCTTTTCCACGGTAAACTCTGCCTGATATTTCAGAAACGGACGACCGGAAAGATCGATTGCCGCAAGGGAGAGTGTTTCATCCATTGGAAGGAGAAAGAATCCAAACCTCCGGATCCCTTTTTTATCGCCGACTGCTTCTGCGATCGCCCGTCCAAGAACAATCCCGGTATCCTCGATGGTGTGATGCGTATCTACGTTCAGATCGCCTTCTACCTGCACTTCCAGGTCAAAAAGGCCGTGCCTTGCAAACCCTTCCAGCATATGGTCAAAAAATCCGATTCCGGTCCGGATCTTTGTCTTTCCGGTCCCGTCCAGATTCAGGCGGACGGAAATATCCGTCTCTTTCGTCTTTCTGTGTTGTTCTGAAATTCGCTCCGGCATCGCTATTCCCCCTCTTTTTCAAACCGTACTTTGATCGAATTGGCATGAGCGGTCAGCTGCTCTGCCTGCGCAAAATATTCGATGTCCTCGTGAATTTTCTCAAGCGCATCTCTGGAGTAGGAAATAATGCTGGACTTCTTGATAAAATCGTCGACAGAAAGCGGAGAGAAAAACTTTGCTGTTCCATTTGTCGGCAGAATGTGGTTCGGTCCTGCAAAGTAGTCCCCAAGCGGTTCGCTTGCATACTCTCCAAGGAAGATAGCTCCTGCATTTCGGATCTTTGTCATCACATCGAACGGATTTTTCGTCAGAATTTCCAGATGTTCGCTTGCAATTTCATTGGCTGTCTCGATGGCTTCCTCCATCGTTTGGGCAACAAGGATATATCCGTAATTATCCAGTGATTTCTGTATAATCTCCGCACGGGAAAGTTCCTTCAAGAATCCATCCACTTCGTCGGATACCTTCTCTGCCAGTTCGGCGCTTGTCGTTACCAGAATCGCAGAAGCAAGTTCGTCGTGCTCTGCCTGGGAAAGAAGATCCGCCGCAACATATCTTGGATTTGCGGTTTCATCTGCGATAACCAGAATTTCCGAAGGTCCCGCTACCGAGTCAATGCTGACATATCCGTAAACTGCTTTTTTTGCAAGGGCAACATAGATATTACCCGGTCCTACAATCTTGTCCGTCTTCGGGATACTCTCTGTCCCGTAGGCAAGGGCAGCAATGGCCTGAGCCCCGCCGACTTTATAGATTGCGTCCACTCCTGCTTCTTTTGCCGCAACCAGCGTATGCGGACTGACTTTTCCGTCCCTTCCCGGAGGCGTCACCATGATGATCTCGTCCACTCCGGCAATCCTTGCAGGGATCACATTCATCAGTACGGAAGACGGATAGACCGCCTTTCCTCCCGGCACGTAAACGCCCACACGTTTCAGTGGGGTAACTTTCTGTCCGAGAAGCGTGCCGTCCGGCTTGCTGTCAAACCAGCTGTACTGCTTTTGCTTTTCGTGGTAGCTTCTGATATTTTCCAGCGCTTTTCTGATTACACCGATCAGCTTTTTGTCTGTTTTTTCATATGCCTCTGCAATCTCCTCTTCGGATACCCGGACCGTTTCTTTTGTAAGATGAGCGTGGTCAAACTGTTCGGTATAGGCAAAGAGCGCCTCATCACCTTTCTCTTTTACCTGTTTCAGAATCGCGGCAACCCGCTCTTCGTATTCTCCATAACTGTCCGGACTTCTCTTTAACAGATCCTGTAAAAGGTTCTGTTTTGTCTCTTCTGTCAATTTCTGGATTCTCATCTTCTATCCCGCCTTTACTTTAAAATTTCCCTCAGTCCGGTGATCAGTTCCCGGATTCTGTCATTTTCCATTCTCATGCTGACCGGATTGACGATCATTCTTGCGGAAAGCGGGCAGACTTCCTCCAGAACTTTCAGTCCGTTTTCTTTCAATGTCGTTCCGGTCTCGACAATATCTACAATTACTTCGGAAAGCCCGACGATCGGAGCAAGTTCAATGGAACCGTTCAGTTTGATGATCTCCACCGTCTGGTGCTTCTGGTCGAAGAAATAATTTTTTGCGATATTCGGATATTTTGTGGCTGCCCGGATAATCTCCCGGTGTCCCAGAAGCTCCTTTGCGCTTTCCGGTCCGCAGACACACATCCGGCAGGCACCGAATTTCAGGTCGAGTACTTCGTGGACTTTCCGGTCCTCTTCCAGAATAATATCCTTTCCGACCACACCGATATCCGCGGCTCCGTACTCTACATAAGTCGGAACATCCGGCCCTTTTGCAAGGAAAAACCGGAGTTTCAGCTCTTCGTTTACAAAAATCAGTTTGCGCGAGGACTTGTCTTTCATTTCCTCACAGGTAATGCCAACCTGCTCCAGAAGCTCCAGCGTCTGTTTTGCAAGGCGCCCTTTACAGAGGGCAAAGGTCAAATATCTCATGACTGTTCCTCCTCCTTCTTCTGTCCGATTGTTTTCCGTTCCCCGGTTTTCAGGTTAATCATCTCGATCTCTCCGTTTTCCGGAAGATAGAGGAGATTCTCCGCCTGATTTTTCTTACCGTACTGGATGTAATAATCCAGGGATTCTTTGGCCTTTTTGCAGAACAGTTCCGTACTGTTCTGTCGTGCCCGGAATTCTTTCGCAAGGCTGATCGCCTGTCTGCGCTGGGAATCCGCATAGACAATGATAGCAGCATTCTCTTCGTAGGAAATCTGCACATGCTGTCTTGCAAGGGCATTCATCAGTTCATCGATAATAACGGCAAATCCGATGGAAGGCGCACGCTTTCCGAATTTTTCCATCAGATGATTGTACCGGCCTCCTTTGACAACCGCGTCTCCGGTGCCGAATGTATATGCTCTGAAAATCACGCCTGTATAATAGCCGTATGCACCGCTCATGCTCAGGTCAAATGTGATATATTTCTGTACGGTATATGCTTTCAGAATTTCATATGTATCTTTCAGACGTTTGATGGCGCGTTTTGCAAGCTCGTTCGGCGCAATCGCCATCGCCTTATCAAGGACTTCCGGTCCTCCTACCAGTTCCGGCAGATGGCCGAACAGCTCTTTCATCTCCGGTTTGACATTTGCCTCGTCCAGGAGCTCCGTCACACCGTAATAATTCCGGTTTGAGATCAGCTGCCGCAGGTGTTCCTCATATTCCGGCGGAAGTTTGGCTTCCTTCATGAGACTGTACAGGAATCCGACATTCCCTACGCTGATCTGGAAATTCTCAAGACCGGACTGTCTTAAACAGTCCACAACCATTGCCAGCATTTCCGCATCCACATCCTTGGAATCTACCCCGATATACTCGGCGCCAAGCTGTGTATTCTCCCGCAGGCGTCCCTGATAGCGGGAATGGTTGATAAACGTGTTTCCTATATAGCAAAGCCGAAGCGGCTTTTCTTCGATTTCATACAGAGCCGAAGCAGCTCTGGCAACAGAAGGCGTAATATCCGGCCGAAGCGCAAGGATATTTCCCTCCCGGTCAAAAAATTTATATAATTCCTTCACAGAAATCGTTCCGATCTCTTTTCGGAATACGTCAAAATATTCGAAGGTCGGCGTCTGTATATCATGATAGCCATAAAGATGCAGGACGTGATGCAGCTTATCCTGCAGTGCCAGCTTTTTCCGGCACTCTACTTTGTAAATGTCCCGTACCCCTTCCGGTGTGTGTAAAATTTTCTGTTTCATGTCTTATCCACTCTTTCTCTTTTTCTTTTTGTTCACTTTATCATGCTACCATGTTAAATTGAAATTACAACGAATATTATAAAAATCTTACTCTCTTTTGTCAAGATCTTTCTGTATCTCATCCAGATAAGGAACCATGCACCCGCTTTTCAATGTGAAGAAAAATTCGGGATCCAGTTCTTCATACCGGATACTTTTTCTTCCGCCTTTCTCCATCCGTTCCCAGAACCGCTTCAGTTCCTGAAAACGCATGTAGTAAAGCTCTGTCCTTCCCGTGTAGAGGATCAGCAGAAAGGCGATCCCTCCCTGACGCTCAAATTCCTCCATAAATTCTACCTGATGCCGGTGTACATTCTGAAGCGGGAAGGTGTCCGCCGCGCACTCTTTGGCATCGAAGCAGACCGGAATCCCCTGCACGGCGCCGATATAATCGACGGTACTTCTCTGGTCGAAATACGCCAGGGTAATGTGCCGGTGTTCTTTGTCGATCCGGACCGGAGTGATCGGCGTTGGAATCTTCTGAATCAGAGCAAGGCCTTTGTTGCGGTATTGTTCATTTGTGTGATTGATATAGTCCTCCAGGGCAGAACCCCGCAGTCCTCTCGATGTCCATGTGGCCATGTTGCTGCTCCTTTTTCACTCTAAATATATACTTTTTGAATCATCTCAAACTGTTTCGGAAGCTCCGCCCGGACGATCAGGCCGGACAGCTTTTTCAGTTCTGCCGTTTCTTCCGGGAACTCCATCCGGTATGCATGAAGAAGCTGGTGTGTCAGTCCGAACTCCTTTTTCAGACAGTCGTTTTCTCTCCGGTTTCCGTATTTGTAATCTCCGATAATCGGATATCCGAGGGAAGCAAGGTGGGCCCGGATCTGATGGGTCCGTCCGGTAATCAGGTGCACCTCCAGAAGGGTGTGCTTCGCCCCTGTCTGAATTGGAACATATTCGGTCTCGATCGGGACGCTGCCCTCGGAAGGCTTGGAACTGATCGATACTTTGTTATGCTGCTCGTCCTTGGTCAGGAAACCGCAGGCCCGGACAGGCTCTTTCATCTGTCCGTACACGATGGTCCGATAATACTTCCGAACAGAACGGTCTTTCAACATCCCGCTCAACACCTGAAGGCCCCGCAGGCTTTTCCCGGCTGTCACAATGCCGCTTGTATTCCGGTCCAGGCGGTTACAGATGGACGGGCGGAAACGCCGAAGCTCTTCCGGTGTGATCTCCCCCTTTTCCAGCAGGTAGGCTGTCAGATACTCAACCAGAGAGATGTCGCCGGGCGATGCTTTCTGCGAGAGCAGTCCGCACGGCTTGTTGACAAACAGTACATCCTCATCTTCATAAAGTACCTGAAGCTTTCCGGCCAGTGCTTTTTGATCCCTGACAGCCGGCCCCTGGGACTTGCTTTCGGAAAATTTTTCGATCGTCTCATCGGAGAGAAACATCTGGATAAGGTCTCCCTCGGTAAGATGTTCGCTCCCCGTCATCTTTTTCTTATTCAGGGTGATGTTTTTTTTCCGCATCATTTTATAGATAAAGCTTTTTGGTGCCTTGGACAGGTATTTGGACAAAAACTTGTCCGCTCTTTGCCCGGCATCATTCTTTTCAATTCTGATTGTCTGCATTGGATTCTCCTATACCGCAGCCGTCAGGATCAGCCGGCGCATTTCACGCACCGCTCTGTCCGGCTGCCCTTCTGATTTCTGCTTTGTTTCTCCAAAACTTTCGGCCCGCTTCAGAAAGGAATCGTAGTCAGTAAAAATTTTGACTGTTACTTTGTCGTAATGATTCTCTTTCAGTATCCGGGCGAGATATGCCTCCACCTCTGCCGGAGGAACCTTGGTTCTGGAAACATACCCGCAGATCAGGTGTCTGGAAATCAGGAGTACATCTACAGGCATTACTTTCTCCGAGCTGGTAAGCACCATGTCATAAGCGGAAAGAATTCCGGCAGCCGCTGTTTCCACCTCCCTGACTTTCTCTTCCTCAAAAGACCGGTATGGCAGCAGCATAATCATTCCGACAGCGGATCTGGCGGCCGGAAGGCATCCCAGAATCGCCACGATGGTAAGCAGATTGTTTCTCGTGTGTGTTGTCAGATATCCGGTCAGAAAGACGGCAATGCTGATCCCAAAAAGAAGGATGGTGATCAGGATCCGCTTTTTCTTCTGGTCCTTGATATAACCTGGCATCCCTTTTGTAATTTTCATAAATGCTCCCCTTTATTTCATCCATTTGTCCATGGCGTAAAAGATGACATTCTCCGGCATCAGTTTACCGGCGATCCTTGCCCCTTTCATCAATGTTCCATGAACAGAAACAGGCTTTTTCATTTTTGCATCCAGCAGTGCGGTCCGGACTACATCCTGCGCCGAAACCATCGTTGCCTGTTTGGCCTTGCTGTTATTGGTTCCGGACACCTCAAAGAATTCCGTATCCACAGGTCCCGGGCAGACCGCTGTCACAATGATTCCGTCTTTTTTCAGCTCTTCGGCGAGTCCTCTGGAGAAGCTGGTGACATACGCCTTTGTTGCCGCGTAAACCGTAAATCCAGGCTGCGGGCAGAAGCTTGCCCCGCTTGATATATTTAAAATCCTGCTTCCCTTTTTCATGTACGGGAGGATCATCAGCGTCATTTTCGTGAGCGCGCGGCAGTTGACGTCGATCATCCGAAGCTGGGCCTGCGGATCGTACCCGGCAATCTCTTTTGCCTCTCCGATTTTTCCAAATCCGGCGGCATTTACAAGCATCCGGACATCCGGATTCTGATTCTCGAGGCGGTTTAAGATTTGCTTATAGATCAGATCTTTTTCCAGATCGCCTGCAAAAATCCGGACATAGATCCCGGTTTTCTCCTCCACGGTCTTTTTGACCTGTTCCAGCCTTTCCGCTCTTCTGGCCGTGATCCATATCTCATCAAGCTGCCTGTAAAATGCGGGGATCCGGGTTACAAACTCTCTCCCGATCCCGGAAGATGCTCCTGTCACAACTGCAATCCTCATATACATTCCTCCCTGCTGCTATTTTTTCTTTTTCTTATGTGTATTTCTGATGGTTTTCTTTTTCCTCGGTGCGGCAGCCTCCTTTGACTGCTGCCGTTTTTTTGCAAAATACCTGTCCTCTTTTGTCTGTCTCGGACGGATCAGACAATGCTTTCCGAACCCGATCAGATCTTCCCGCCCTGCTTTTTTGAGAGCTTCCATGACCAGCTCATAGTTTTTCGGATTCCGGTACTGAATCAGCGCCCTCTGCATCGCCTTCTCATGCGGGGACTTCGGTACATAAACCGGCTTCATTGTCCTTGGATCGACTCCCGTGTAGTACATACAGGTGGAGATGGTGGACGGTGTCGGATAAAAGTCCTGCACCTGTTCCGGCATATAGCCAAGATCCCGCAGATATTCCGCAAGAGCCACCGCCTCTTTTAAGGTGGAGCCCGGGTGAGACGACATCAGGTATGGCACCAGATACTGTTTCTTTCCAAGCTGTTCGTTGATCTTTTTATATTTTTCAGTAAATGCGCGGTACACGGAATTCTCCGGTTTTCCCATCATCTGAAGAACCGGGTCCGCAATATGTTCCGGCGCTACTTTGAGCTGCCCGCTTACGTGATATTCGCAAAGCTCCCGCATAAAGGTATCATCCGGATCTGCCATGACATAATCAAACCGGATACCGGAACGGATAAAGACCTTCTTGACCTTCGGTATTTCCCGGAGGCTTCGCAGGAGCTTCAGGTAGTCTTTATGATCCACATTCAGATTTTTGCATGGTTTCGGGAACAGGCACTGTCTGTGCTTACATGCTCCGTGAGTCAGCTGCTTGTCG
This sequence comes from Drancourtella sp. An57, assembly GCF_002161525.1. NCBI lineage: Bacteria > Bacillati > Bacillota > Clostridia > Eubacteriales > Oscillospiraceae > Drancourtella > Drancourtella sp. An57. Next base: position 130,684 of record NZ_NFHY01000004.1, on the reverse strand, counting down.
CAGGCCGGATGCCGGAAGTTGGCAGTCGGTCCGCCTACATCGTGAATATATCCTTTGAAATCCGGCTCCTCCGTCAGAAGTTTCGCCTCCTCAATAAGGGACTCATGACTTCTTGTCTGAATGATTCTGCCCTGATGGAATGTCAGTGCGCAGAAACTGCAGGCACCAAAACATCCCCGGTTGCTGATCAGACTGAATTTCACTTCTGAGATGGCCGGAATTCCTCCGTCCTTTTCGTACATCGGATGATAGGTCCGCATGTAAGGAAGCGCGTACACATCGTCCATCTCGGTCTGGGACAACGGCTTTGCAGGCGGATTCTGTACGACATAGACGTGCTCCGAATACGGCTCAATCAGCCGCTTTGCCGTAAACGGATCCGTATTACAGTACTGGGTATAGAAACTCTCGGCATAACAAAGCCTGTCTTTCTGAAGCTCGGAATAGGCCGGCAGCTCCACGGCGTCATATATCGCTTCCCGGTCTTTGACCTTGCAGACTGTCCCGTCAATATAAGTCAGGTCTTCCACCCGGATTCCGGCGTTCAATGCATCTGCGATTTCCACAATGGAGCGTTCTCCCATTCCGTAGGAAATCAGATCCGCTCCGGAATCCAGAAGCACGGAGCGTTTCAGCCGGTCAGACCAGTAATCGTAATGGGCCAGTCTTCTGAGACTTGCCTCGATTCCGCCGAGAATCACCGGCGTCTTTTTGTACGTCTGGCGGATCAGATTTCCGTAGACGACGCAGGCGTAATCAGGACGTTTCCCCATGACGCCGCCCGGCGTATAGGCGTCCTGGCTTCTGCGCTTCTTGGAAACGCTGTAATGGTTGACCATGGAATCCATATTTCCGGCCGATACAAGAAATGCAAGTCTTGGCTCCCCGAAAACGGTAATGCTGTTCTTGTCCTTCCAGTCCGGCTGTGCAATGATCCCGACTCTGTATCCATGAGCCTCCAGAAGTCTTGTAATGATGGCGTGTCCAAAGGACGGATGGTCTACATAGGCGTCTCCGCTGATGTAGACAAAATCAACCTGATCCCATCCCCGCTCTTCCATCTCTCTTCGGGAGACCGGTAAAAACTTATTTTCCATCTGTGTTCCTCTCTTTGATGCGATCCATTACATCGTGAAAATCATGGATGTAATAGTCGGCAAGTTTTTTCTTTTCCTGATCCAGTGGACGGGAAAACTCATCGTAGACGGCGCACACCTGCATGCCCGCGCGTTTTCCTGCCAGAATCCCCATCGGTACGTCCTCGAACACAAGACAGTGCTCCGGACGGACCTGCATGTCCTCAGCCACCTTGAGGTAAATATCCGGAGACGGCTTTCCAACGTTTACCTCCCCGGAAGTCCGCATGGCCGTAAAATAGGTATCGATCTGAAGCGCTTTCAGTGCTGCTTCAGCAAGAGTCCTTCCGTTGCTCGTCGCAATTCCGAACAGGATTCCGTTTTCCTTCCCATACCGTAGGAATTCCTCCACTCCCGGTTTCAACGTGACCTCCTCGGTATACCTCTGGTAGGCAAGGCGGGTCCATTCGTCCATGATTTCTTCGGTCGATAGTGCCATGTCAAATGTATCCCGGAAATACTGTGCCGTCTCATGGTAGGACTTTCCCTCGATCGCTCTGTGAAAATCATCCGGAAGCTCCAGATGATATTTTTTTACATAATATGCATCAATGTCCGGCCAGATCCACATGGAGTCGATCAGGGTCCCGTCCATGTCAAAGATCACTGCTTTTGTTTTTTCAGTCATATCTGTTCTCATTTAGCTCTCCTTTGCCCAGGCCTGTTTTAACGCATTAATTTCTTCTTCTGTCAGCCGGCGTGATGCCCCCTTGGGAAGCGCCGGATCCAGCTTCAATGTTCCCATCCGGATTCGTTTCAGATAAACAACGCGCTTTCCAACCGCCTCAAACATCCGTTTGATCTGGTGATAGCGTCCTTCCTGTATTGTGATGGAAATTTCGGAACAATTCTGCTCCGGATCGGTCTTTAAAATTTCCAGCACTGCCGGAAGTGTCAGAGTATCGTCTCCGATATCCACTCCCCGTGCAAATGCGGCTGCGTCCTCTTCCGTGACAATACCGGAAATGACAGCCTCGTATGTCTTATCTACATGCTTTTTCGGTGACAGGAGACGATGGGCCAGCTCTCCGTCGTTTGTCAGAAGCAGAAGCCCCTCTGTGTCCTTGTCAAGGCGTCCCACCGGGAAGAGATCGTTTCGTGCCGGATTCTCCAGCAGCTCCAGTACGGTCCGCTCTTTGGAATCCTCCGTCGCAGATACGACACCGGCCGGTTTGTGGAGCATATAATAAACATAAGGCTCATACCGGTACGAAATGCCAAGGCACCGGATCCTGGCGGTTTTTTCCTCTACTTTGACCTCCGGCTTTTTGATGATCTCTCCATCCACGCTGACCTGTCCTTTGCGGATCAGCTTTTTGACTTCCTGCCGGCTGCCTGCTCCCATCTCTGTTAAAATCCGATCTAACCGCATCATGATGACATCCATCTCCATCCTGGAAGATATTTGTTCTTCAACGTGCCCTGGGAAAGCTTTCCGAATCCAAGTGGATATCCGTCCACGCAGACGAGATACCATCCCTTTTCTTTCGGCCCGGTCAGATCATCGGTGAGAATCGTCTCACCTTTCAGATATTTGATCACACGCTCATCTGAAAGCGGAAAATCGAGAATATTCTCATATTCCTCTTTTTTCAGGTTCATGGCAAGCGCCTGACTTGGCTCAAATCTTCCTTTTTTCAGTTCTCCAATGAGAAGACCGCTTCGCAAAAAGCGGATGCCGGTAAGATCCGGAAGGCCTTCCGGCATATAGTAAACCCGGTCTTTACGGATATCAAACCGGCCGGCATCAAACGGACGGTGCACAAGCTGCAAAAAATTTCTCAGATCTTCCGGCAGTTTCTCGTAGGAAGCACTTCTTCCTTTCGCCGGGTGAATCCTGGATGTCTGTGTTTCGGAACCTTCCCCGTTCCCCTTTTTCAGAAGGGCAAGGTAATGTCCCTCGCCTTTCATGTGATGTGGGAAAATCCGGACGGTTTTACGAAACTCTTCCTGACGGATGGAAGCATATTCCGGGCGGCCTTCCCGGAATCCTTCATATGGGCGGATCTCCTGAAGTTCAAACTCCGGATACTGTTCCAGAAGCCGGGAGACGCTTCCCTCATTTTCCAGCGGGTCAAACGTACAGGTGGAATACAGAAGCATTCCGCCCGGCTTCAACATTGCTGCGGCCTGGGTCAGAATGCTTCTTTGAAGTTTTGAGAAAAACTCAGGGCCGTGTTCCTCCCATGCCTTCATCATCTTTTTATCTTTCCGGAACATTCCTTCGCCGGAGCACGGAGCGTCGATCAGAATTTTATCAAAATATTCCGGGAAGTAGTCCATCAGCTTTCCCGGCTCCTCGCTCAGAACAAGCATATTTCCGATTCCGAACAGTTCGAGATTCTTTAAAAGTCCCTTGGCCCGGGAGTTGCTGATATCATTGGCGATCAGAACGCCCTCTCCCTGAAGCTTCGCTCCAAGTTCCGTCGCCTTTCCGCCGGGAGCGGCACAGACGTCCAGCACCCTCTCCCCCGGTGTAATATCCAGGCGGTTGGCCGGTGTCATGGCACTTGGCTCCTGCAGATAATAAAGACCTGCGTAATAATATGGGTGTCTGGCCGGGCTTTCTTTTTCTCCGTCATAATAAAATCCGTTTTCGATCCACGGAACCGGGGTAATGGAAAACGGACAGATCTTTTGGAATTCTTCCACGCTGATTTTGGAAGTATTGACACGGAGGCCATAGTAGCGCGGCTCCTCATAGCAGGCCGTATATGCATCAAATTCTTCACCCAGAAGGGTTTTCATTTTCTCTTCAAATGCTTTTGGTAACTCCATATTTTCTCCTTTCGCATACAGAGTCAGTATACCATACCTGCAGCAAATTCTCCATGCTTCAGTCACTTTTTCTACAGAAAAGTTTGGAGTCTTCCGCATATCGGAGAATCCAGTATGGATTGATACTGATTTCTTCGTCCGGCTCTTCCAGATAAATCCCAAGATGCAGGTGTACCGGGAATTTACCCGTTGTCCCCTCGTCTCCGTATCCGCTGTCACCCATATACCCAATCAGGTCGCCTGCCTCTATCTCCTCCCCGATTTCCACATCCGCGTAAGAATCCAGATGAGCGTAATAGAAATAGCCTCCGTGAGGTGCCGTGATCCCGATCCGCCATCCTCCTTTCGGAAGCCATCCTTTACTTGTGACCGTTCCATCCGTCATGCTGACAATCGGGAAAATCCCTCTTTTATTTTCGGATGCCATCAGATCCGTCCCCTCGTGTCCCCTCTTTCCTCCGTAAGTCCGCTCATACATCCAGGAATCTTCGTAGGTGACGGTAAGATCCGGCTCCTCTTTCCAGAACATAACCGGAAAATACCGGACATCCGCCCAGATCTTTTCGCAGGCTGCCATATAGGCGGAATAAGACGGGCTGGCCCGCCACTGTTTTTCGATCTTCTGAAAATTCTGCTTTGTCAGTGAAGGAAAAGAAATATCCGAGTGGAAGTTCTGTTCCAGAAGAAACAGTCCGGCCGCCCGTCCCGGTTCTTTGGAAGTTCTCATATACGAGACCATCTCCTCTGTCAGCTCATGACTGCGGAAAAACTCTTCCGAAACAACGCTTTTGCCAAGGGAAAAATAGGATGCGTCATTTTGAAATTTGGGAATGGCAGCTCCTTCCAGAATCAGAAGAAGAACCAGTATCAGAAACTGCATATATCCTCTGCGTCTCTGCATATGTGCCAGCTTCCCCCTTTTTGACTAGTAGTATGAAATGTCCGGCCGGGATATGACAAAGAGTTCCGCAAGAGGAACTCTTGCGCCGAGCGCAGTCGCTTTAGCGACTAATTTCTGCTTTGCGCGAGTACGCATCCCGCGGAGCCTTTTTGTTTAACAGGGAATGAAGTTTCCTGTTAAACAAAAACTGCCGGTTCATCAGGGAATCCGGCAGTTTTGTTTTCAGATTTGAATTTAATAAAATTTCGCGGTTTCATCGACGCTTTTTCTCTTCGGCATTTCCGGATCTACATCCGCATATCCGACTCCGATCACGCTGACAACGATCTCTTCTTCCGGAATCTCAAATACCTCTTTCAGTTTCCCGGCATCCCGGATTCCCATTACAAGGGTTCCCAGACCAAGTTCGGTCGCTTTCAGAAGCAGATTCATATTCTGCATGCCGCAGTCGTAGCATCCCCAGCCGTCTTCCAGTTCATTGGAGGCAGTACCATCCACATTGTATCCGGAACGGCCCTTAACGATGGTGGAAACGATCAGAACCGGGGCATCTTTTGTATTATTACGGTTAAACTCCGGCAGCGCTTCTCTTACCTTTTTCAGTGCCTCTTCAGACTGTGCGACATAATATCTCGTAACCTGAGAATTCTTCCAGGACGGAGCAAGAATAGCCGCCTGGATCATCTGGCGGATTTTCTCAGGCTCCACCGGTTTTGCCTGATATTTCCGGATACTTCTTCTTGTTTCCAATGCATTCTGTAATTCCATAATATCCTCCTTTTCAGAATAAAGAGTTCCGCTTGCGGAACTCTCGCGCCGAGCGCGGTCGCTTTAGCGACTAATTTCTGCTTTGCGCGAGTGCGCATCCCGCGGAGCGTTTTTTGTTTAACAGGGAACGGAGTTTCCTGTTAAACAAAGAGTTCCGCGCCGGCAGCATTCCTGTCACCGGCGCGGCGTCCACATTCTGTTTTATTTCAGTTTTGCGAGAACCACTTTGATCATTTCCCATACACGCGCGGTTGACTCGATATCCAGACGCTCATTGACAGAGTGTACATCCGGGATATCCGGTCCGAAGGAAACACAGTCCAGTGTCGGCTTTTTCGCAGACAGAAGGCCACATTCCAGTCCGGCATGTACAGTAGAAATCACGGCATCCTTACCTGTGACTTCCTTGTATGCTTCCGCCATCAGAGGACGTATTTTTGATTCTTTCTGATACATCCATGCAGGATATTCTCCACTCTCTTCATGAGTGCCTCCAAGCATTTCAGCCCATGTCCGGAAAATGGATTTTAATTCCTGCATCTGGGAGTTCACGCTGCTTCTCAGATAGTACATCAGGGAGATGGCTGTCTCATCAGTTTTTACAATACCAAGATTCAGGGAAGTCTCTACCACACCTGGAAGATCTCTGCTGAGTCCCTGTACACCGTACGGTGTGCAGACCATTGCAAAAATCACTTTCTTTGTGACTTCTTTTGTGAGTGCCTGTACCGTCTCTTCCGTGACGGTAACCGGAACCTGAAGATCCGGTTCATCAGAGGAAAACTCTGCCTTTAATGTAGCTTCCATGTCAGATACAATCTCCTGAGCCTTCTTCGGATCTGCCACTGCAATTACTGCTTCTGCCGTACCGGCAATGACATTATCTTTGGAACCTCCACTTACGGATACAAGAGCAATCTCAGTACCCTGATCGAGATGATTCAGGATTCTTCCCATGATTTTATTTGCGTTTCCACGCTGCTCGTGGATCTGGGATCCGGAATGTCCTCCCCGGAGTCCTCTTACTTTGATTCTCATCACAGAACCGCTCTTTTCTTCCCTCTCTGCAGGAATCTTCAAAGTCTCAAGAACACCTCCTGCACAGCCTGCAAGAATAATGCCTTCCTCTTCTCCGTCGATGTTGAGGAAAATATTTCCCTTGATCTGTGACATGTCAAGGGCATTGGCTCCGCCCATTCCGATCTCTTCGTCTGTTGTCACAATAACTTCCAGCGGCGGATGCGGAATATCATCGCTGTCGAGAAGCGCAAATGCGTAGGCAATGGCAATTCCGTCGTCACCGCCAAGTGTTGTTCCTTTCGCTTTTACATATCCGTCTTCTACATAAAGCTCCAGAGGATCATTCTCAAAATCGTGATCTGAGCCCTCCACTTTCTCGCAGACCATATCCATATGTCCCTGCAGAATGACCGGCTCCGAATTTTCATATCCAGGTGTCCCCGGCTTTTTGATGATGACGTTCCCCGCGTCGTCCTGTATGTATTCCAGATTCCGTTTTTTTGCAAAGTCCACACACCAGTTGCTGATTTTCTCATCGTAAAATGTTCCTCGCGGAACAGAGGAAAGCTCCTCAAAAATCTGAAATACTTTTTTTGGTTCTAATTGTTCCAGTACTGCCATTGTTATCTCCCTTTCTCTCGTTTTTTACCAAATCTAAACTTATTATAGCATAGTGCTTCTAAAATCACCATATTTTTCATACAATTTATTGACTATTTTTACCAAAGGAACAATTTTGAAACGTTATTTTTTTGTCATTTTCACGATTTTTCTATTTGTCATCATGCTGTTGTTTCCGGGAGATGTATTTCAGGGGGCCAGGAACGGGCTGCTGCTCTGGTTTGAGACGGTACTTCCGACTCTGCTTCCTTTTCTGATTATTGTCAATATCATGCTGAGGACCAGTCTGATCCGGCACATTTCACGCCTTGTCTATCCGGTCCTCGGACCTTTGTTTTCTGTCAGTCCGGGCGGCTGTTTTGCGGTGCTTACCGGATTTTTATGCGGTTATCCCATGGGTGCGAAGGTCACGGCGGATCTGGTGCGGGACCGGAGGATTTCATCCCGCGAGGGGGCATATCTGCTCTCTTTCTGCAATAATACCAGCCCTGGTTTTATGGCCGGGTTTGTAGTATGCCAGACGATCGGGGACCCTTCTCTTGTCTTTGGATCCATGATAATTTTTCTTCTTGTTCCCGTGGTACTGAGCTTCGCCTTTTGCAGGATCTATCTGAAAAAAGAAACCCATCCGGCACCGACAGTTTTTCACGGAGACAACGGACGTTTTTCCATGGATGTACTTGATCTGTCAATTATGGACAGCTTTGAAACGATAACCAAAACCGGAGGATATATTATTGTATTTTCCGTATTTCTGGAACTTGCGTGCAAGCTCCCCTTCGCCGGTACTCTTCCAGGCAGGCTGCTGCTTTCTTTTCTGGAGATCACAAATGGAGTGGTAATGCTGGAAACACTCCCTCTTCCCTTTTCGTTACGCTATGCCTGTATCATGGGACTTTGTGCCTTCGGAGGATTTTGTGCCGGTGCACAGACAAACAGCATGCTGAATGGAAGTGGTCTGAAAATCACTCCGTATATTGCAGAAAAACTGGCTGCCGGTGCGGCAGCCAGTCTCATGGCGTATCTCTATATTCAAATACTGTAGCAGCTATTATTCCTCATCCATAGCCTGAGCGAACTCTGCTTCTGTCTCATCCTGAATCCGGAGTTCCTCGCGGTCATTGCGTACCATGTCGTAAGATTCCTGAAGGGAATTGACAAGGCTGTCATACTTGGATGTATAATTATCCAGCGCATGTCCGATCATATTTTCTACTTTTGCCATCAGATCATCTGCATATCCCATGGCACCCATGCGGAGCTGGTTTGCATCCTCAGTCGCGCTGTCAATAATCTGCTGTGCCTGTTCCGTAGCAGCCGCTACGATCTCGTTTGCCTGTGCATATGCCTGCTGCATGATTTCATGATCACTTACAAGCTCGTCTGTCTTTGCTTTTGCTTCCTGAATCATCGTATCTGCCTTTGTCTGGGCATCTGCAAGGATTGCGTCTTTATTATCGATGATCTTCTGATAACGCTTGATCTCTTCCGGCGTCTTCATTCTGAGTTCTCTCAACAACTCGTCGATCTGATCTTTGTTCACAATAATCTTTGTCGTGGATAATGGCTGGAACTTACAATTATCTATGTATTCCTCAATTTCATCAATAATCTGCTCAATTCGGCTGCTCATAGTTACACTCTCCTTCTTACTTCGACAAATCCTGTCATTTACTTTGTTATTCTATCACGTTCCACGAAAGAACTCAACGTCTTTCGACAAAAATATGCCTGTTTGTTTTATATTTTTTTTCTTTTATAATCTCGTATCCCATCTCCTCCAGAAAACTGAAATCAGTATCCAAAGATGCCTCCAGAATGATCAGTGTATCCTCGCTGACGAGTGAAGAAGATCTCAGATAATCAAATACTTCAAACTCTGCTCCCGCATGATACGGCGGATCCATGAAAATGAAATCAAACGGCGCTTCTCCTTCCATTTTTCTCAGTGCGCTGATGACATCTGTTTTCATCAGGACTGCCTGATCCTCCAGTCTGGTATGTTTCAGATTGTCACGGATGCAGGCTGCCGCCTTTTGGTTTTTTTCTACAAAATACGCGGTCCGCGCGCCGCGGCTTAATGCTTCAATCCCGATGGCTCCGCTGCCGCTGAACAGATCAAGAAACCGGCAGTCGGCAAGTTCCGGGGAAATCATATTAAACAGTGTCTCCTTGATCCGGTCTGTTGTCGGCCTTGTGTCAAGCCCTTCTATCGTTTTTAGCTGCAATCGTTTTGCACTTCCTGCTATTACACGCATGTTCTTATTCCTTTCTTCCACCTGAAAAGGCAGTATGATTCTGCCACTTATTATATCGGATGGATCCTTTTTCTGTCAAATCACGATCGGGCAGAGCTTGAGTATTTTTTTAGACTGTGATACACTTTTTGAGAAAAGGAGGAATACTGCTATGAAATATTTTATTGCATCCGATATCCACGGATCTGCTTTTTACTGCAAGAAAATGCTGGAAGCATTTAAAAACGAATCCGCCGACCGTCTGGTTCTTCTTGGAGATATCCTCTATCACGGCCCGCGCAATGATCTTCCTGCGGAATATGATCCGAAGAAGGTGATTGAACTGCTCAATCCTCTTGCATCACGTGTTTTCTGTGTGCGTGGAAACTGTGACAGCGAAGTCGATCAGATGGTTCTCAACTTTCCTATTCTTGCAGACTACTGTCTGATTTCCGAAAAGGACCGGATGGTTTTTGTTACACATGGTCATCAGTATAATCTGCAGACACCACCGCTTCTTCAGGAAGGAGATATCCTGCTTCACGGACATACTCATGTGCCTGCATGTACAAAAACAGAGACCTTTACTTATCTGAATCCGGGATCTGTCTCTCTTCCAAAAGAGAACAGCCGGCATAGCTATATGATTCTTGAAAATGGTACCTTTCACTGGAAAACTCTGGAAGGAGAGGAATATCAGATCTATTCCATGTAAGAAAAACGGCAGAGGCATCCGTCATGATTTTCACGCGATGCTCTCTGCCGCCTTTTTATGATTCTGTCATTCTTTCATGACAATTTCCATCTTTTGTCCGGCAAAGCGGATTCCCGCTTCGTCAAGTGCAAGTTTCGTCTTTTCCATGATACTCGCCCGTATATCCCAGTATACATCGGATTTCAGCCATAGTCTTACGCAAAGTCTCACGTAACTTTCTGCCAGATCATCCACAAAAACCGTATGCTCTTTATCCTTGATTACTTCCGGCTCCTGCTCCATTACATGCCGGATAATCTTCTGAGCAGACTGCAGATCCTCATCGTATCCGATTCTGACATAAAAATCCAGCCGTCGAAGATCCATCGCTGTTACATTGGTCAGACTGTTGTTTGATAAACTTCCGTTTGGTATAACGATCGTCTTGTTGTCAACAGTGGAAAGCTTTGTATAGAAAATCTGAATCTCTTTAACAGTTCCTTCCAGATTATCCGTATGCTCAATAATATAGTCTCCTACTGTAAATGGTCTCAGAAGAAGAATCAGCACTCCTCCGGCGAAGTTTGACAAGCTTCCCTGTAACGCAAGACCGATTGCCACACCTCCGGAAGCAAGAAGCGCTGCTACCGAAGAAGTATCCACTCCAAAACGCACAACAATTGTTAAAATCAGTATTGCGTACAGCCCCGTCTTCAGACAGGAATCCACAAACTGCTCTACCCCTTTGTCTGCATTGGACCGTTCGATGGAAGCGCGGACGAGTTTCCGTACCCAGTTGATCAAAACCCTTCCGATCGCAAAAAAGATCAGCGCAAAGATCACACCGATTCCGAATTCAATGACCTTTGGCAGATTTTCATTCAGGAAATTGACAGCAAAGTTTGTCTGTGTCTCGACTTCCTGCTGAATATTTTCGGTTACCCTCTCTGTTACATTTTCTGTCAGAAGTGTGTAATACATGGTGGTTGATTTCCCTCCTGTGTTTCTTTCAGGGCAAGAAAGGCGGCAAGACTCCCCCGTCTGCCGCCGGACGCCCTGTGTGAATATAATAGCTCCGGATTGCAGTTCGTACAGATATTCGTCACCGCAATGTGTTCCGTCAAAATGCCGGCCTCGGCAAAGACCACTTCATTTGCTTTCCAGAGGTTAAGCTGATATTTCCCGTCCGGTTTTTCGTAGAACAGTGTTTCCCAAAGCCTGGGAGAAAAAGACTCCCGGAACGCATCAATGACATCTCCGCTCACTTCATAGCATGACTGGCAGATGGACGGGCCGATACATGCCAGAGTATCCTCCGGGCGGCTTCCATAGACTTCCTGCATCTTCTTCACCGTTTCCAGGCCGATTTTTGCCACAGTCCCGCGCCACCCGGAATGGGACAGACCGATCACCTTCCTGACCGGATCCAGAAAAAACAGCGGAACACAGTCTGCATAAAATGTCACAAGGCAGAGTCCCGGCACATCGGTGACAAGGCCGTCAACATTATCGTAATCTACCGGACAGACAATTCCTTTTCCACGATCCTCCTCTGTGACAATACGGACATTGGACGTATGTGTCTGTCTGGAAAAGACCATGTCAGAAGTCCGGACGCCGATTGCAGCGCCGAACCGTTCAAAATTCTCCCGGACAGATGCATCTTCATCGCCCCTTGTGAAGCTCAGGTTCATGCTCTCATAGATTCCGGTACTCACTCCGCCCATGCGGGTGGAGAATCCATGATGTACCAGACCGCTCTGCTCAAGAAGCGGAAACGACAGATACGGAACGTCTCCTGCTCCGGTGCGGCACACAATATCATTCTGATTGTTTGTTGTTTTCCATGTTTTCATAATCTGTTACCTGTTATTCCTGAAATTCAAATGCATGTTCAAAGTGCGTGATCTCCTCTCCAAGGACGGCAATCACATCAAAGCGGACCGGGCTCTCCAAAAGCCCATGGGTTGTAAGATAGTAAAGTGCAGCCCTGCAGATCCGCCGCTGCTTTCTCTGGTCAACCGCTTCCTCCGGCCGTCCAAGAGACGTGCTGCTCCGGTATTTGACCTCTGCGAAAACGATACAGTCCCCTTCCTTCGCAATCAGATCAATCTCCCCGGCACGGCAGCGGAAATTCCGTTCCAGAATCTGAAAGCCTTTTCTCTCCAGAAAGGCTGCCGCAAGATGTTCCGCAGCATTTCCTTTGTCTTTCTGATTCATCCGGCATCCTCCGTTACACAAAGTGTGTGATAAATGTGCTTCTGTGAATCGGGGACGGTCCATATGTTTTCAGTGCCTCGATGTGGTCTTTGGATCCATACCCTTTATTGGACGCGAATCCATATTCCGGAAGTACTTTGTCGTATTCCACCATCAGCCGGTCTCTTGTCACTTTTGCAATAACACTGGCACAGGCGATGGAAATGCTTTTCGCATCTCCTTTGATAATCGGGACCTGTGGAATCAGGACATCCGGAATCGTGACCGCATCATTGAGCAGCAGATCCGGCCGGACCGTCAGCTTACTCACTGCTTCCCTCATTGCCTCATAAGTCGCCTGCAGAATATTGATTTCGTCAATTCTCTGCGGTCCCGCCATCCCGATTCCTACTGCAATCGCTTTTTCCATGATCTCGCCATAAAGCTCTTCCCGCTTTTTGGCCGAAAGTTTCTTTGAATCATTGATATAGAGGATTTGGCAGTCCTTTGGCAGGATCACTGCCGCCGCTACCACCGGGCCGGCAAGCGGCCCTCTCCCCACTTCGTCAATCCCACAGATATAATCATAGGACTGATATTTCTTTTCGTACCGGCACATTTCCTCCAGACGTATCAGCTCCTGCTTTCTGGCCTCCTCCTGCTTCCGAAAAGAGTGAAGCAGTTTCTGAACGCCGGAACGGGAATCACCTTCGTATTCCGAATAAAGCGCATTCCAGCTCTCCACAGGGGTTCGCCCGAACTCTTCTTTTATTTCTTTGATTGTTTTACTCATGTACAACAAACCCCATTTCATCAAACGGATAAATCCGGATCCAGGCTCTTCCGATCAGATCCTCCCTTTTCAGTACTCCGACACTGGCGTCCCGGCTGTCCGAGCTGTGGTTCCGGTTATCGCCCAGGACAAAATATTCATCGTCGCCAAGCTGAATCGGCTCCGCGGCAATTCCGGCATCCTCCATCGGCTCTGCCCCGTAATCTTCTCCGAGCAGTTCCCCGTCAATATAGACTTCCCCGTCTTTCACCTGGACCGTCTCTCCCGGCAGGCCGATAATCCGTTTGATATAATATGTATTCTCTTCATATTTGTACGGAAAAACGATGATTTCATAACGTTTCGGATCACGGAAACGGTACGACAGCTTATCTACAATCAGGTTGTTTCCGTCATGAAGTGTCGGCTCCATGGACCGGCCGTCTACTACAGTGCGTACTCCGACAAATGTGATAATCAGCCAGGAAAGCAGCAGGACAATGCCAATATAGATGATCCAGTCCAGCACTTCCCTCGCAGCTGATTTCCTTTTCCCCTTTTCTTCTTTATCCTCTTGTTTCATCTTTGTCTCCCCTTATTCGTAATCCTCCGGAATTTCCAGCGTCAGCCTTCCAAGCTTTCCGCTTCGGAAATCATCCATAAATAATACAGCCGCTTTCTCTAAGTCAAGCTCTCCTCCCTTTGTCAGGCAGTGTTTCTTTTCTGCGATCAAACGCAGTGTTTCGTACGGATCCCGGCTTTCCTCTATCCCATAATGTTCTTCCGTCAGATTCGGGTATCTGCCCTGCAAACGCCGGATCAGCTCTGCAGCAAGCTCTTCTGTATTTAAAATCTCATCTTTGATTGATCCAATGAAAGCCAGCTTCATCCCGACTTCCTGATCCTCAAACTTCGGCCAGAGAATTCCAGGTGTGTCCAGAAGCTCCACCTGCTTATTCAGACGGATCCACTGTTTCCCCTTTGTCACACCCGGCTTGTTTCCGGTCTTGGTGCAGGCCTTTCCAGCCAGGGAATTGATAAAGGTCGACTTTCCTACATTCGGAATTCCGACTACCATGGCACGGACCGGTCTGTTCAAAATACCGCGTCTTCTGTCACGTTCGATTTTCTCCCTGCAGGCTTCCTGAATCACCCCGTTGATGGATTTGATCCCTGCTCCGCTTCTGGAATTCACCTTCACAACGGAAAAGCCCTTATCTTTGAAATACTTCTCCCATTTTTCGTTGCATCCTTCCGATGCCAGATCTGACTTGTTCAGAAGGATCAGTCTTGCTTTCTGTTTTCCAAGTTCATCGATGTCCGGGTTCCGGCTGCTGACCGGAACTCTCGCATCCACAAGTTCGATAATCAGGTCAATCAGTTTGATATTTTCCTGCATCATTCTTTTCGCTTTGGTCATATGACCCGGGTACCATTGAAAATGCATAGGTGCCTCCTTTTATCTATATAAATCCAAAATTTCCTTTTGTCGAAAGAACAAACCATGCTTTGCCTTCGATCTCGGAACGTTTTACATTCCCGATATCTGCCATTCTGCTGTCTTCACTGTTCCTGCGGTTATCGCCCAGAACAAAATACTCATCTCCGTCCAGAGTTATCTCCTCCGAAGCGGTTCCGGCATCCTCAATGGCAGTTGTTTCGTACTTTTCTTCCAGCTTCTCGCCGTCAATATAGATTTCCCCGTCCTTGATCTGAACAGTCTCTCCGGGAAGTCCGATAATCCGCTTGATATAGGATCGGGCGTTTTCATTGCCGTTTGGCTTGAATACAATAATATCGCCGCGTTTTGGCTTGCTTGCGTCATAAATCATTCGGTTTACCAGAACGATATCTCCGTCCAGCACTGCCGGACGCATGGAATCTCCTGAATTTTTTACCTGTCTTCCAAAATAAAACACAATGACAAGTGCCAGCAGGCATACAAGAATAATTTTAAATGCCCAGATTCCGACAGTACGGATCAGGTCATAATCAATCTGCTTTTTTTCTTTTCCAAACTGTATTCTTTTCTTCATGTAACATACCTGTTTATTTAACACAAAAGGGGCAATCATACATGAATGTACCTTGCCCCTTCCCATGTCCTATTTAACTAATTCTTTGACCTTTGCTCTCTTACCTACACGGCCTCTTAAGTAGTTAAGTTTTGCTCTTCTGACTTTACCTCTTCTTACTACCTCTACCCTTTCTACGTTTGGAGAGTGCAGCGGCCATGTCTTCTCAACGCCCACACCGTTGGAGAATTTTCTTACTGTGAAAGTTTCTCTTGTGCTTCCGCCCTGTTTCTTTAATACAGTTCCTTCAAACACCTGGATTCTTTCACGGTTTCCTTCTTTGATTTTACCGTAAACTTTTACAGTGTCTCCCACGTTAAACTGTGGTACGTTTTCTTTGAGCTGTTCTGCTTCAATCTTTCTGATGATTTCGTTCATTGTGTGACCTCCTTGATTCTTTTGACGTTCTTAATACTTGATATACCGTATCAGAGGACCATCTCTTTCTTCTCACAACAGTCCTAGTGTATCATATAGTCTTTAGGATTGCAAGCTGTTTTTTCTATATTCTTCGAGGAATTTCTGCTCTTTTTCCGTAAGTTCTGCTTTTTCAAGCAGATCCGGCCTGTTTTCAGCAGTCCGGATAATTGACTGTTCCCTTCTCCACTTTTCAATGTTCGCATGATGACCGGAAAGAAGTATCGGCGGCACCTGTTTTCCGTGCCACGTCTCCGGCCTGGAATACTGCGGGTATTCCAGAAGGTGATCCTGAAAACTCTCAAACTCTGCCGAAACATCATTGTGAAGGACTCCAGGTACCAGCCTTGATATTGCGTCTATCATGACCATAGCCGCGAGTTCTCCTCCTGTCAGGACATAGTCTCCGATGGAGACATAATCTGTCACAATCTCTTCCAGTACTCTCTCGTCAATCCCTTCATAGTGGCCGCAAAGCAGGATCAATTCATCCTCTTTCGCGAATTCTTCCGCCATTTCCTGGTTAAAGGTCCTGCCCTGTGGAGACAGGTAGACAAGCCTCGGTCTTTTTCCTTCCTTTGATGCCTTTGTCTTCTGACAGACGGCCTCATAGCACTGAAAAACCGGCTCTGCCTGCATCAGCATTCCTGCCCCGCCTCCATATGGATAATCATCCACGCTCTGATGCTTGTTAAATGCGTAATCCCGGATATTGACCGCGTCAATGGATAACAGACCTTTTGCCTCGGCACGTCCGATGATACTGGTCTTCAATCCCTGTTCTACCATATCCGGAAACAATGTCATAATGTAAAAATTCATCTGTGTTTCCTTCCTGTTACTGGATCAGTCCCTTCATCAGATGAATCTTCATCTGCCTCTTTTCCGGATCCACATCCAAAATACATTCGCGGATGGCCGGAATCAGAACTTCTCCCTGCTTTTCTGTCTGAATGATGTAAACATCATTTGCGCCTGTTTCCATGACATCGCTCAGGCGTCCGAAACAGGAACCGTCCTCCGTCACTACATCCATGCCGATCAGGTCGGCAATGTAGTATTCGTTTTCATCAAGCGGCACGGCGTCTTCTCTTGCAACGAGAAGCGGGCGGCCTTTATAACGCTCGATATCATTTATATTATCGATTCCTCTGAACTTCAGAATGACCATCTGTTTAAAATAACGGACATTCTCAATCTCCAGCGTCATCTGTTCTTTTCCTGTATCCAGTATGACTTCTTTCAGCTCCTGAAAGCGTGTCTTCTCATCCGTGGTAGGAAAGACCTTTACCTCACCTCTGATTCCGTGTGTGCTTGAAATCACTCCCACCTGCAGAAACTGTTCCATACGCTTCTCCTTCTCTATAAAAATGAAGAACAGTCCCGCACATGCCCGGCATGGCAGCCTGTTCTTGCTTTTGCAGTCCGCAGACATCACTGCTTAAGTGATATCTACGACTACCTTTTTGTCTTCTTTTGCGGCGGCAGCCTTTACAACAGAACGAATTGCTTTCGCAATACGGCCCTGTTTGCCGATCACCTTACCCATATCGCCTTCTGCCACATGAACTTCGATGACCGTAGTTCTGCCTTCCACCTTTTCCGTAACTACTACCTGATCCGGTTCATCAACCAGAGCTTTCGCAATTACTTCTACTAATTCTTTCATATGCAGGCACCTCCGACGTCTGGACTATTTTTCGATACCAGCTGCTTTAAAAATCTTGCTTACAACTTCTGTCGGCTGTGCTCCGTTGTTTAACCATTTCTTTGCTGCTTCTTCGTCTACCTTGAAAACGCTCGGATCTTTTGTCGGATCGTAAGTACCGATTTCCTCGATGAACTTACCGTCTCTTGGGGAACGGGAATCAGCTACGATGATTCTATAGAAAGGAGCTTTTTTCTGTCCCATTCTTCTTAATCTGATTTTTACTGCCATTTGTTTCACCTCCACTATACTGTTTCTCTTTTATTTATGTTAAAAAGGTAATTTGAATTTTCCCTTTTTACCACCTTTGCCGCCCATCATTCCAGGCATCTGCTTCATCATCTTTTTCATCTGTTCAAACTGCTTGCACAGCTTGTTCACTTCCGAGATGTCCACTCCGGCGCCTTTTGCAATCCGGTGCTTTCTGGAAGGTGTCAGGATATCCGGATTTCTCCGCTCCTTGACTGTCATCGAGTAGATGATAGCCTCCATCCGCTCCATCTTCTTTTGCGCATCATCGGAATCAATGTCAGGCATCTTACCTTTCTTTCCCATCATGCCGCCGATTCCCGGAAGCATGCCGAGGATATTTCCAAGGCCTCCCATGTTTCTCATCTGCTTCATGGACTCCAGATAATCTTCAAAGTCAAACTGGGCCTTCCGAAGCTTCTGTGACATCTCTTTTGCCTTGTCCTCGTCAATGTCAGCCTCCGCTTTTTCAATCAGAGTGAGGATATCACCCATACCAAGGATTCTGGATGCCATACGGTCCGGATAAAACTGCTCCAGATCGGAGAGCTTCTCACCCATACCAACATACAGGATCGGGCACCCTGTCACGGCCTTGATGGAAAGTGCGGCACCGCCTCTTGTATCACCGTCAAGCTTTGTGACAATGACACCGTCTATTCCAATCTTATCGTTGAATTCCTTTGCAACATTGACCGCATCCTGACCAGTCATGGCATCCACCACAAGAATCGTCTGGTGTACGGTCACTGCCTCTTTAATCTCCTGGAGTTCTTCCATCATATCTTCATCAATGTGAAGACGTCCGGCCGTATCCAGGATTACAATGTTGTTTCCGTTCTTCGCCGCATGCTCCATGGCCGCTTTGGCGATATTTGCAGGTTTATGCTTCTCTCCCATGGAAAATACTTCTACACCCTGCTTCTCCCCGTTAATCTGAAGCTGCTGGATCGCCGCCGGACGGTAAACGTCACAGGCAACCAGAAGCGGTTTCTTGCCTTTGAGCTTGAACTTCCCTGCAAGCTTTGCGGTAGTGGTCGTCTTACCGGCTCCCTGTAACCCTGCCATCATGATGACAGTCGTTGCTTTCCCAGGTTCCAGCTTGATCTCCGTAGTCTCAGACCCCATCAAAGAGACAAGCTCTTCGTTTACGATCTTGATTACCATCTGTCCAGGATTCAGTCCATTCATAACATCCTGTCCGACCGCGCGTTCCTGCACGTTTTTGATAAAGCTCTTTACAACTTTGAAGTTTACATCGGCTTCCAGGAGAGCCATCTTGACTTCTCTGAGGGCCGCCTTTACATCCTCTTCTGTCAGCCGCCCCTTGCTTCGCAGATTCCGGAATACATTCTGAAGTTTCTCTGTTAAGCTGTCAAATGCCATTCTATAACTCCTCTATGATTTCATCTGAAATCTGCCGGATCTCGCGGATCAGAGTCTCTTTCTCCTTTTCCTGCCAGGTGTCCAGCAGACGGTCAATCTGATGTACCTTCTCTTTTACTGTAAGAAACTTCCGGATCAGGTGGAGCTTCTCCTCATACCCCTCCAGCGTCTTTTCGCACCGACGGATCGTATCGTGGACCCCCTGCCTGCTGATTCCTCTCTCTTCGGCAATCTCACCGAGGGAAAGATCCTCCAGCATAAACTGTTCATATATTTCTTTCTGGTTTGCTGTCAGCAGTTCGCCGTAAAAATCATACAGCAGAGCACGCATTACGATTTCATCCATGTTTCTCACCTGTGACATCATACTATAAATAAAATGCGGTGTCAAGAGGAAATGCTTGACACCATAAAAATTTTTTACAGCTTTGGATTAAGCAGTTTTTCGATGTTTAACAGCCCTCTTCCCTGAATGTTTGCATCCTTTCCCATGTCATCCGCGCTCATCAGAAGACGAAGCTTGACTTCCACATTTTTCATATCCGGATATTTGCTCAAAAGAAGCGCCGCTGCCCCGGATACAATGGGAGCGGACATGGAGGTGCCGCTTTTTACCGAATACATCTTCTGATTCTTTTTCTGTCCGAATCCGTTGCAGGAACGGATATAGGATCCGGGGGCCACCAGATCCGGCTTGCAGACGCACTCGAATGTCGGTCCTCTGCCGGAGTAATTCGTCCCGACTTTTCCAAACCGGTCTTTTTGCTCTCCGTCATCGGACGCTCCGACTGTGATCACTTTTTTGCTGACACCGGGAATCGTTACGGTTCCACTCCTGGGGCCGAAATTTCCGGCCGCCGTAACAACTACAAGGCCCTCATCCCACATCCGGTCCACCCAGCGCAGAAGCTCCGCCTCTTCCTCGTCTCCACGGTGGGGAAGGGTTCCGATCGAAATGTTCACGATCCGGATCTCCCATTTTTCCCGGTTTTTCAGGATCGCCCGGATGCCTTCTATCAGATGCCGGATCTTTCCTTCCCCTTTCTGATCCAGCACCTTAACGGCCACAATCCGGGAAGCCGGAGCGATGCCTGCATACACTCCGGACGACATTTTCCCTGATCCTGCAATGATGCCTGCCACATGAGTGCCATGAGAATTATCGTCATACATCCGCCTTTTTCCATGCAGCATATCACCAAATGCGACAATCCGTCCCTCCAGGTCCGGGTGCGGTGAGATACCGGTATCCAGCACGGCCGTCGTGATCCCGTGCCCGTCGATATGACCAAAGAGTGTATCGTCACAAAAATAATGAACGTTTTCCTTAACCCGTCTCACGCAAAAAACTCCTTTTCTTTCATCCTATTCAAGAAAAAACCTCTGTGTGAGCGCCTTATATTTTCTCTTTGGAAATATTTTGAAATCAAGGAAACACTTACAAGCCCTGCTACATAGTATAACATTGTAAATAACAAATATGGAGGCAAAAAAATGAGTGACTTAAGTGCAACAAACTGTGGATGCGGATGCGAATCTTCTTCTGGTTTCGGAGGTAATTCCTGCCTGTGGATCATCCTTCTTCTGTGCTGCTGCGGCGGATGCGGAGGAAACGGAAGAAGCGGTTTTGGCGGCGGATGTGACAACTGCCTGTGGATTATCCTTCTGCTCTGCTGCTGCGGCGGATTTGGCGGAAACGGATATAACGACAACGGCTGCTGCTAGTGCCTGCTGACAAAAAGGGGAGGCGGGGTAAAACATCCCGCCTCCTCTTTTCTTCTAATCAAATGTTACCACATCATTGGCCGGTTTCTTTGCCGGAAGAACCTCTTCCAGGTAAAGAACCGGTCCTTTTTCTTTGTACTGCTTCATATATTCATACCGGAACGAAACCGTTACAAATACCCAGTCTCTGTTCTGATAGGGAATCTCCTCTTTACATTTACAAAGATACCCAAGAAATGTAATGTCCTCCTCGCAGCAGGTCATCACAAAACGGCCCGGCACAAAAAAACCGCCTCCCAGTTTCTTGTTTTTATATACCTGTGCAAGAAACCTGAGCTTTTTGTTTTTGTAATGCTCCGGGTGCTCCATGGCGTCCAGATACCAGATGCCGTAATCGATCTCATCAATCTCGATCACCGGCGCATTCAGATCAAACGGCAGATCCTCCTCTGTATTCTCAACCGGCTCTCCGTCCTCATTTTCAAAAACGATCTGTGCTCTCGGATTCATCACCTTGATGCTTCTGCGGATCCTGGCTTTATCCGTATCGTCCTCTGTCCGGTTGACAATAACCAGATCAGAATAAAGAAGCGGAGCCAGAAACATATTTCTCATATTCAAAAGATACATCTCTGCCGTGCCTGCATCCACAGTAGAGAGTACTGCTCCAATCTCCCATCCCGGCGGAAGCTTCATCTCCAGCATCCGGTTCAGATCCCATGTGCCGTTGAACTCGATCATGACATGATCCGGGCGGTAGTTCAGTTCCAGTCCCTCAAGGAAGAATTCATTAAGTTTTTCCTCCTCGTCTACCACGTATTTGATGATTCCGTTTTTCTTAAGCCACGCTTCGTCGTACTCCTCGTCCCCCTCTTCACAGACAATCAGAAGTGTCTGATTGTAGTCAAGAAAGTCCGGGCTGTGCAGCGCTTCATTAATTAAAGTTGTCTTCCCGCTTTCCAGAAATCCTGTAAAAAGTTCTACTACTGTTTCCATCTGGCACTCTCCTGTCTATACATGCAGTGTCTGCTGAATGTTATCAGTATGGATATCGGTTCCGATCACACAGATCTTTCCGGTATAATCCGCTTTGGTGTCACGGATCTCATATTCTCCCGGCACATAGTCAAACTCCATCCAGCTTCCGTCAGTTCCCTCGACGATTCCCTTTGCTCTTAAAATGGTACCGTATGTTTCTTCATCTGCAAGAGAATCCAGGAACTGTTCAATCTCGGAACGGTCGTATTTCTCTACGGTCTCTGTTCCCCAACTTGTAAACACATCGTCTGCATGATGATGCCCTTCATGATCGTGGTGGTGATGTTCATGACAGCCGCAGTCTTCGTGATCATGATGGTGCTCATGTCCATGTCCTTCATGGTCATGATGATGCTCATGGCAGCCGCAATCTTCGTGATCATGGTGGCAGCATCCGTCATGATCATGGTGAAGGCATGCTTCATTGAGAAGATCCGTCGGCTTGGAAGTCTGCTCTACCGCATTGCGGATCACTTCCCCGTCAAGCTGATCCCATGGTGTTGTGATGATGGCAGCATCCGGGTTTTCTTCCCTGATCAGAGCGACAGCCTCTTTGAGTTTTGAGTCTGTCATGGACTGGGTCCTGCTCAGCACGATCGTTGCGGCATGTTCAATCTGATTGCTGTAAAATTCACCGAAGTTCTTCAGATAGATCTTTACTTTCTTTCCGTCTGCTACTGTGATACAGCTGTTCAGTTCGATTCCGCAGTGTTCCTCTACATTTCTGACCGCTCCTGCCACGTCAGACAGCTTGCCCACACCGGACGGCTCAATGATGATACGGTCCGGATGATACTGATCTACGACTTTTTTCAGCGCTTCGCTGAAATCTCCCACGAGGGTACAACAGATGCAGCCTGAATTCATCTCGGTAATCTCGATCCCGGCATCTTTCAGAAATCCGCCGTCGATTCCGATTTCCCCGAATTCATTTTCTATCAGTACGATCTTTTCCCCCTGAAATACATCCGTCACCAGACGTTTGATAAAGGTGGTCTTTCCGGCTCCGAGGAAGCCGGAGATAATATCTACTTTTGTCATAATGCATCCTTCTTTCTTTTTTCATCGTCTTTTATCATAGCAGTTTTTTGTCTTTTTTAAAAGACTTCTGTTGTAAAAAAGAGCAGGACCGGCTGCTCCGGTCCTGAAAATTTCTGCAGTTGAAACAGACGTTATCCATTGCATCTCCGGTCTATTTCCTGTTCTGACGTCTTACTGCTTTTTCCTCATCTTCTTTATTAACGTGAACGGCGAGAGTCTCTTTATCGTATTCGGAACATTTTTGCTGCAGCATGCATTCTTCATCCAGTTCATAAACCGTATTCCCGTCCAGAATCAGTTTTCTTGGCATGTCTCATTCTCCTTTTCCTTTTTCTTCCAGTATATGATGCCCGCATATTTTCGGTTTTATTCACATATATATTTACAACGCCGGATCAGATAGGAGATGCAAACATATGAAGAACAAAACTCCATTTCCCATGACACCTTTCGATATGCTGGTAGTACCTGAACATCTTCATATTATGAAGCTGTTCCTCCCCTATCTGCCTTCCGGCACTCAGAAAATTCTGGCTGTTTGGATCAAATATATGGAGCTTCATAATACACTTGCATATTTCCGGAACTTCCCTCATTTTGGCCTGGGGGAATGTCTCTCGCCAAAACAGGCGGGCGCAATGGAAATTTTCGAAGAGCTCCGCCCGTATATGAAGGAAGACGAGGCCGAACAGATCGATATGGCTCTTTCCGCCATGAGCATGATGGAAATGATGAATGCTGCCGGTCCGGCAGAAGAACATCCCGGCCCGGCAGATCTGCTCCGGTCCATGATGCCTTCCGGCACGGACGACATGTTCGATCTCTACAGTCAAATGTTTGAAAAAGGAGGCGAAGCTGAAGATGAATCCGAAGGACAGCCAGTGGGCGGAATGGATGAAGAATCCTGCGATCCGGAACCTGGATCCGCTGAAACAGGAACTGATACGGACAGCATTTGAAAGGACACAGGGAAAAACAGGCCGGAATCTGGCGCCTGTCATGATGTCTTTGATCACTCAGGCAAATCAAAAAGGAATCCGATTTTCCGAGGATGAAATGACTTTGATTCTCCAGTTTTTAAAGGAAGGGAAAAGCAAGGAAGAACAGGCCCGAATCGACCAGATGGTCGCCTTTGTCAATGCTGCATGGAAAAAGAGGAACTGAATACAGTTCCTCTTTAAAATCCTTCTTCTTTTCTCATCAGGCGGTTTTCTCTTCTTTTCAGAGCCCCTTCCCATTCGGCCTTTTCTGTCTCAGACTCGACTATCAGACGGGGAACTTCTTTTGGACGGTCATTTTCGTCCAGCGCCACTACCGTAAAATAAGCACGGTTGATCGGCCGGCGCATGCCGGTCGGATCCTCCACATAGGTATCTACCCTGATTTCCATGGATGTGTGTCCTGTATAAGTCATTTTCGCCCGGATCACAACCATATCATTTTGATAAGCCCCGCGGATGAACCGGAGATTATCTACTGAAGCTGTTGTAATATTGCTCATGCAATGACGCTTTGCTACAATACCGGCTGCCTCGTCAATCCACTGCATCAAAACGCCCCCAAACAGACGGCCGGCTGAATTCAGATGGGTAGGCCGCACCAGATGGACCGTCTCCACCATGGAATCCTCGACTCTCTTTGGTATGATTTCACTCATAATTTTAACCTCTTTTTGACTTTCTTTTTTCCTTTTTTTATTATATCATGGTACTACAAAAGAAAAAAGGAGTAAAATCTATGCGAAATATCAGACTGACAATAGAATACGACGGCTCCAGATACCACGGCTGGCAGAGACTCGGAGCCGGTGAGGATACTTCCAGTACCATTTCCGGAAAACTTTCTGAAGTAATTTTCCGGATGACCGGTCAAAAATCAGAGCTTTTCTGTGCTTCCAGGACAGAGACCGGAGTCCATGCCTACGCACAGACGGTCAATTTCCATACAGGCTGCAGCCTCAGTGCCAGGGAAATCAAGCATTATTTTAACCGCTACCTCCCTTCCGACATTGCTGTTCTGGAAGTAGAGGATATGCCGGAGCGTTTCCACGCTTCCTTAAATGCAAAGAAACGCACCTATATCTACCGGATCTCCACTGCGGAAGTGCCGGATGTATTCGAACGGAAGTATGTATATCATCTGTTTAAGAAACCGGATATTGAGAAGATGCGTGAAGCATCCGGACTTCTGGTTGGACGCCACGATTTTCAGCACTTCTCTTCCTCTAAAAAGAAAAAAGGCGGAGTCAAGGAAATCTTCTCCATTGACATATACGGAAGCGGGGATGAACTGGAATTCACTATTACAGCCAATGACTTCCTTCATAATATGGCACGGATCATCATCTCCACACTCCTGGATATCGGACAGGGAATGCGTCCGGTTGACGATATCGGACGGATCTTTGACGGCAAAGAAGCCGCATCTGATCCGATCGATCCAAAGGGCCTGTTCTTCCAGGAGGCAGAATATCCACAATAGTACAGACAAAAGGCCAGAAAGGACAGGGCACGACTGAACCTTTTCTTTCCGGCTTTTTTTAATACAACAGTTTGCTGCAGCAAGGGCATCTGTTTCGAAACAGCGGAAGCAGAAAAAGCCTCCTGCCACAGTTTTTGCAGGTACTGACTTCCCACAGAAACGGTGATATTATAAAACAAATCATAAACATTAATATCGTGGAGTCATATGCAAGATGCACGTCCATTTTGTTGAATATCGATGTAATCAGAACATCCACGACCGTGCAGCCTGAACAGATCCGCCAGGTATACAATCCCCATTTTCTGCGCTTTATCTGAAAAAGACAGATAAAAATCAAAGAACCGATATAAATGCTGTATCTTAAAATCACGTATAGATTTAAAAAACATGAAATCATATCTTTTACCAACCAAACTATAAGAAGCTCAACATAAGTCGATTTTCTCCTGTTTTAGAGAGACATTGTTTCAATCCAATATTATCTTCATTACAAATTCGATTCAATAATTATACCGTTAATTTCATGCTAAATTTATGTTAAAGCATTTTCCGCATCTATTATTATCACCTGTCGGCACAAAATAAGACCAGCTGCCACTTCAGCTGATCTTATTTGCTTTTCATTTTATTTATTTAAATATTCCAGCAGTCTTTCATACTCTTCTTTCATCTGCACATAGCCGTGCTCATAGAACGATGTAAGACGATCGTAATTCTTTTCCATTCTTCCTATCGTTTTTATCTTCGGACGGAGGACAAAAATTTCTCCTTTCCGTTCCAACTGCTCAATCTGCTCCATCTGCTTATTGTAAACATAAGGACGTCTCAGGATCGTCCGGACCAGATTCGGATATTTCTTATATGCAGCGCGATAGATTCTGGTTTCTCCAAGGGACGGTTTCTTCTTCCGATAGCCCTCGTTTCTTGTCAGAATGACAATAATCTTTTTCCTTCCCTTTTTTAAAGCTCTTTCGATCGGCACGGAATCTGCAAGTCCTCCATCCAGATACGGAACTCCGTCAATCCGGACAATCGGAGCTGCCAGCGGCATACTGCTGGAAGCCCGGCAGATTTTTAGAAGCCGTTCTTTTTCTTTTCTCTCATCGAGATACTCTGCTTTCCCGGTCTCGCAGTTTGTCACTACCTGATCACATTTCATCTCCGACTGGAAGTACGTGTCAAAGTCAAATGGAATCAGCTCTTTTGGATACCGGTCAAAAATGAGATCCATATCCATCATGCTTTTTTCCTTGACCATCTTGCGCAGGCCCAGATAAAAGTCATATTCTTTTTCCTTGTGTATCATGCACTTTTTCGTGCGTCCGATCTGCCTGGACACATAATCGATTGCGTTGCAGGCCCCTGCGGATACTCCGATCACATCGGTTGTGTAAAAATCTTTTTCCATAAGAAAGTCAAGCACTCCGGAGGTAAATACTCCTCTTGTCGCGCCTCCTTCCAGAACAAGAACCGCAGGAATCAGTTTGTTATTCTGGCTATTCTGTCTTTCGTCCATTTTTCTCCTCCTGCTTTCAAATTTTGCCTTTGTCTTTTATAGTATCAGCTTCTTTTCATGAAGTAAACAATGAATTTGATCTTTTTCTTTCTTCCTGTGTTATACTGGTTTCAACGAATGAACAAGGAGGAACTTATTTATGATCAGCAAAGAATTTCATGCTTCCAGACGGACGCTCTACGCTTCTGTTCTGAATGAGAATTCTGTCGGATTTGTCTTTTCCGGCACAGAAAAGGAATGGAAAGGGGATGAAATGTATCCTTTTACACCCTATGCCAATTTTTATTATCTGACAGGATTTTCCTATCCGGATGCTGTCCTGATGGTTGTCAAGAGAAACGGCGTTATCCGGGAGACATTGTTTATCGATCACCCGGATGAAAAGGCTGCCCGCTGGACCGGCGTCTCTTACACAAAGGAAAGCGTCAAGGAAGAAACCGGCATCGAACAGGTGGAGTATCTGGAGCGTTTTGAAAAATCTATTCCGCTGTTTGGCGAGCCGGGCCTGATTCATCAGGTTTATATCGACATTCCCGGATGGGAGCGTCCGTTTGTTAAAAATGAGGCCCGCAGCTTTGCCTGCCGCATCCATAACTTTGATCCTACTCTTCCGGTTTATAACACCTTTCAGGATCTGGCGCGGTTCCGCCAGGTAAAAACAAAGGAAGAAATCGCACTGCACCGCAAAGCCTGTGAGATTACGGAAATCGGCGTAAAAAACATGCTCTCCCATTTGAAACCGGACATGTATGAATACGAAAGCGAAGCGTACTTTGATTTTTCCCTGAAGTCCCACAATGCTGCGCACGCGTTTCCAACCATTGCTGCTTCCGGTCCGAATGCCTGCTGCATGCATTACAGTGACAACGACCGTCTGATGAAAGATGGAGACATGATTTTATATGACCTTGGTGCCAAATGGGGCGGATATGACGCGGATGTCAGTCGGACCTATCCGATAAACGGACATTTTACCGAGGAGCAGAAAACCCTTTACAACATCGTTTTAAAAGGACTGGATGCTGCCATTGCTGCGACGAAACCGGGCCAGCCGAAAAACGAGCTGCAGGAATTAAGCAAGCAGGTGATGGCGGAAGAACTGATCCGGATTGGCATGATCGAAAAGCCGGAAGAAATCATTCGCTACTATTTTCATGGATCCGGCCATTATATTGGTCTTTATACGCATGATGTAGGGGACGATAACGCCCTTCTGGAAGAGGACATGGTCTTCACCCTGGAACCGGGGCTCTACTTCGATGAGCTTGGGATCGGCATCCGAATTGAAGACACTCTTGTTGTGACAAAGGACGGCTGCGAAGTACTCAGCGGAGGAATCCCGAAAACAGTTGAGGAAATCGAAGCATTCATGCAGAAGTCATAAGCCGGCACAACTCGTTCATTTACCGGATTCTGCCGGGGAAATCCCTTGCCAAGTGGATATGGATTGTGATAAGATAGGCGATGGTTATTATGACGCAGACAATCTGAATTCACGTAAAGGAGAACGAAACGCTATGATCAGTACAAATAATGTCACACTTCGCGTTGGGAAAAAAGCGCTGTTTGAAGACGTAACGATCAAATTCACCGAAGGCAACTGTTATGGACTGATTGGCGCCAACGGGGCCGGAAAATCTACTTTTCTGAAGATTCTTTCCGGACAGCTGGAGCCGACGAACGGGGAAGTGATCATTACACCGGGAGAGCGTCTTTCTTTCCTTCAGCAGGATCATTTTAAATATGATGAATACATGGTTTTGGATACCGTAATTATGGGAAATGCGCGGTTATACGAAATCATGAAAGAAAAAGAGGCGCTCTATGCCAAAGAAGACTTTACCGATGAAGATGGCATGAAAGCAAGTGAGCTCGAAGGAGAATTTGCTACCATGAACGGATGGGAGGCAGAATCTGACGCAGCCAGTCTGTTAAATGGTCTTGGCATTGAAACGGATCTTCATTATCAGTATATGAAAAATCTGACCGGTGCACAGAAGGTGAAGGTTCTGCTTGCACAGGCACTGTTCGGAAATCCGGATATCCTTCTTCTGGACGAGCCGACCAACCATCTGGATCTGGATGCCATCGCATGGCTGGAAGAATTCTTGATCAACTTTGAGAATACAGTCATCGTAGTCTCCCACGACCGTTATTTCCTGAACAAAGTCTGCACTCAGATCGCAGATATCGATTATGGAAAAATCCAGCTCTATGCAGGAAACTATGATTTCTGGTATGAGTCCAGCCAGCTTTTGATCCGGCAGATGAAAGAAGCAAACAAGAAGAAGGAAGAAAAGATCAAAGAGCTCAAAGAGTTTATCTCCCGTTTCAGCGCCAATGCTTCCAAATCCAAGCAGGCGACTTCCAGAAAGAAGGCTCTGGAAAAGATTCAGCTCGATGAAATCCGTCCTTCCAGCAGAAAATACCCGTACATCGACTTCCGTCCAAACCGTGAAATCGGTAATGAAGTTCTGACAGTGGAAAATCTGACCAAGACTATTGACGGAGTGAAAGTTCTGGATCATTTAAGCTTCACCATCAATCACGATGACAAAGTCGCTTTTGTCGGAAGTAACGAGCTTGCAAAGACAACCCTCTTCCGCATTCTCGCAGGAGAGCTTGAGCCGGATGAAGGTACCTACAAATGGGGGATCACAACTTCTCAGGCCTATTTCCCAAAGGACAGCGGAAAAGAATTTGACAGTAACTATACGATCACAGAATGGCTGACACAGTATTCTGAAGAGAAGGACGTGACTTATGTCCGTGGCTTCCTTGGCCGTATGCTCTTTGGAGGAGACGATGGAATGAAGCGTGTCAATGTTCTCTCAGGCGGGGAAAAGGTACGCTGCCTCCTTTCCAAGATGATGATTTCGGGAGCCAATGTTCTGATTTTCGATGAGCCGACCAACCATCTGGATATGGAATCCATCACTGCGCTTAACAATGGTATGATCAAATTCCCGGGAGTGATTCTTTTCTCTTCCCGCGACCACCAGATTGTACAGACAACAGCAAACCGGATTATGGAAATCATGCCGAACGGCCAGATGATTGACAAGATCACAACCTATGATGAATATCTGGAAAGCGATGAGATGGCCAGAAAACGCCAGACTTATACTACTACAGCTGAAGAAGAGGAAGATGACTAAAATACCAGACGTGTATCTTCCATAAAAAATCCCCGTCCTGCGGCCAGATACGCAAGACGGGGATTTTAAGTTACCATGGTTTGACTTCTTCTGTATAGTAGGTTTTTCCTTCTTCTACAATCCGGTATTCTTCCGGTGTCACGTCCACGATTGTCACCGCACAGTTCTTGTGAACTCCCGTTCCCCAGAAATCTTTGACATCTGCTCCCTTCATATGACATAAAAGAGCACAGAGTGCTGCGCCGTGGGTCGCAATCAGAATCGTCTGCCCTGCACGTGCAGGATCCTGACGAAGCTCCTCCAGAAATTCCCCCGTTCTTTTCAGGACATCCTCAAAGGATTCTCCTCCTTTTGGTGGACGGTACTTTTCCGGAGCATGGAAAAACTGGAAAAACTCCGGATCCGGAATTTCGGATGCCTCTTCTTTACAGATCAGCCCTTCGTAAATGCCAAATCCCATCTCCTCGATTCTTTTCTTATCGAGAATTGGAACATTACGGTCTCCGAGAACAAGCTCTGCCGTCCTTCTGGCACGCTTCAGAGGACTGGTATAAGCCACATCAAAAGGGACGGTGCTTAATGCCTCTCCTGTTTCTTCCGCCAGATGCTCTCCAAAGGCATTCAATGGAATATCCGACTTTCCCTGCAGTTTTTTCACTTTATTCCAGTCCGTCTCACCATGACGAATCAAATATAAACGCATAAGTAACCCTCCTGATTCTTTATCAAATCTCAGTGTCCTAACACTCTTTTCCTATTTTAACACAACCTGAGATTCATTTCAGTATTCCCTTGCCCTTTTTAACAAATCAGTCTATACTTACTAAGTGAAAGGAGAGGAACAACATGGAAAAAATTGCAAGTTTTACGATAAATCATCTGACCCTTCTTCCAGGTGTCTATGTGTCACGAAAGGATACTGTGGGGGATTCTGTTATTACGACATTCGATCTTCGAATGACCCGGCCGAACTATGAACCGGTAATGAATACCGCAGAGGTTCACACGATCGAGCATCTGGGGGCAACATTTCTGAGAAACCATGAGGGATTCGGGGTAAAAACCATTTATTTCGGACCTATGGGATGCCGTACCGGATTTTATCTGGTGCTTGCAGGCGACTATGAATCCCGGGACATTCTTCCGCTTTTAAATGATATGTTTGATTTTATTGCCGGATTTGAAGGAGAAGTTCCGGGAGCTTCCGCCAGGGACTGCGGGAACTATCTGGATATGAACCTTCCGATGGCCCGCTATCTTGCAGCAAAATATAAAAAAGAAGTGCTGGATCATATTACAGAGGAGCGTCTTGTTTATCCGGACTAATCTGAAAATTTCAAAGAGAGAGTACAGTCTGAGTCTACAGACTGTGCTCTCTCTTTCTTTTTTTGATTACCCGTTTCAGATAAGAAAAAGTCTTCTCCTCTCCCTCTTCCGCCAGCATGTGCAAAAGCTTTTCCAGTACTTTCTTTGTATGTGGATGAAGAAACCGGGCTGAACAGCCCTTCTCATAATATTCCAGCGGACAGCGATCCGTATATGACTCTTTTTTATATGTTTTGGATGCCGCAATCCGGTCCAGAAACATCTCAAAAATATACCTGTCCGGCATCCTCATGCCGCAGATCCCGTCTTCCGGACGAAGTCCATAATCCATCCAGTACTCATAATGATGCTTGTTGCGTCCCTTATGATGCAGCCAGGCAGTTGAGCAGCCTTTGTCCTCCCGTTCGGCATTATTCGGGCTTCTGTTGCCTTGAAAATAACGACAGCCGACAAGAAACTCGCACGGCGAATATTTCGACAAGTCATGCAACAGTCCCTGCCTGTACAGTCCCACCCGAAAACAATATTTCATCACCAGAAATTTATGTCGGTTGATTGTACAAAAATGTCCCCAGACGTTCATTGTGTTTCCTTTCTCTTTGTTGTTACTGTTCGATCCACCACCGGATTCCCGCCAGAAGCGCAAGATGCAGCGGATAAAACAGATAAAAGATTTTTTTCATATCCCTTCCTTTTTCTCCGCTGTAAAGATGGAGAGGAATCAAGGACAAAACCGCAAACATCTGTCTTCCTCCCATCAGTAAAACATTGACGGCTGCAAGAGATATATCGCGCTTTAGATTTTCATTGTAAAAGCAGTAACAGAATAAAATCATCAAAAGTCCCATGGAACTATAGTCTGTCGCAAAAAATTCTGCTGCCAGAAGAACCATAAGTACAGAAAAACACCTGAATACCATGTTTTCAAAATACAGCCAGAAATAAAGCATCAGACCTCCTAGCGCAAACGTAAAAAGAACATTCTGTCTTCCAGGATAAACAGGTGTTCCGAAAAAAGCAAGATCGTAAAATGGCTCCGAGGCAACAGCGAAAGCAAACAGCCTGAGACCGTAACTGACGATGTTCCTCGTGTACATGAATCCGACTGCCGTCGTGAAAGCAAAGATCGGAAACGAAATCCTCCCGATCACGTCCAGAATCCACAGGTCCGGAAAAAAGATCAGTCCGACGTGATCGATCAACATTGTAATCAGTCCGGTCCACTTCAACTGACACGCAGAAATCTCCGGCCTATTTTTTACAAGTATCTTCTGATTCATATGCCTCCCCTGTAAATACCGCTATGGATCTCGCCTCAATCACTGCCTTGCGCTCCTGACAGACTTCACCATTGCTTTCTAAAAATCCTTCCTGGACTGTTGTGGTAAAAATCTTCCTCCAGTGTTTTCCTTTTGGCAGAGACGGCAATGCAAATGTATGATCTTCCCAGTGCATATTGTAGGCAATATAAAGATCTTTCTCCCTCTTGGTCGCGCCACTGTAAAAGACTCCAAGTTGTCTGCTTGCAATCTCATTCGGAACCTGCCATGCATTCTCTCCGTGATAAGACACATCCGGCACTCCACAGTGGGTCAGATCAATTCCCTGACATTCTTCTGCCGGGTGAAGGATCCTGTGCTCTTTCCGGAAACGGATCAGCGCTTTGACATAATCTGTCAGCCACTGCTCTTTCTCCGCCTTTTTCCAGTTTACCCAGGCAGTATCATTGTCCTGACAATACACATTATTGTTTCCATTCTGAGAATTTGCGAACTCGTCTCCGGCCAGAATACACGGCGTCCCCTGAGCCATCAGAAGCAGAAAAAATGCATTGCGCATCTGCTGCTCTCTGAGTTTTACAACCGCTTTTTTTCGTGTCGGACCTTCTACTCCGCAGTTCCAGCTGTAATTGTAGTCCGGTCCATCATGATTATTCTCGCCATTTAATTCATTATGCTTTCCATCATAGGAGACAAGATCACAAAGCGTAAATCCAGTGTGATCCGTAATATAATGATACTGATGGTCATTTTGACAGAGATGCTTCAAATGCCAGATGACACTCTCGATCATACCTTCGTCTCCCTTCAGGAAACGCCGCATAACTGTTTGAAACTCGTCATTTTTCACAATCAGCTTCAGATTCTTCAGATAATCATCACTCTGAATCACTTCCAGCGGAACCGTATATGGATTTACGACAAAACCGTCTGCATGAAACTCCTGCCGGTAATATCTCAGGCATTCAATCATCTTTTGTTTCGGCATGGCATCGTAAAACGGCAGGTGAAGGATTACCTCAATCCCTGCCTGATGGCATGCCTTGACCATCTCTTTTAATTCCCGGACCGGATTGGAGCTGGCGTAACGGCTCTTCGGAGCAAAACAGTAGGCCTCACCATATCCCCAGTAATTCCTTGCAAGTCTGATGTGATCTTCAAACTCATAGACCGGCATGCACTGAATCTGATTGATGCCAAGCTCTTTCAGATACGGAATTTTTTCAATAATGCCTCCAAAAGTTCCTCTGTTTTTTACTTTAGAGCCCTGACTTTTTGTATATCCGCGCACATGAAGGCTGTAGGCGATGATATCCTCATCCGGAAGATCCAGCGGGCGGTCATTGTCCCAGTCAAAATCCGGTGCACAGAGAAGCGCCCTCACATATTCGGTCTCCAGACCGTTTTCGTCCTGTCCGGTATACTTTCTGATCCCATGGGCATACGGGTCTACATAGGGCTCGTCATCAATAAAGTACAGATACTCATCTCCATCCTTAAGACCGCTCTGGATACCGGATGAACGGATATCTCCATAAAGAATATCTTCTTCCATGCTGATCTCCCGATATGGCTCTGTCTTTTTCCCCCGGTAGATACAAAGCCTGCAGTTCTTTCCTTTCGGAACCGCTACAGAAAAGGAAATCCCCTCCTCTGTCCATAATACTCCTGCCGGCACAGGTCGTTTTTCTCCATGTGTCATAACTTTTAATCCTTTCCGGCGGCAGTGCTACTGCCAGCCATCGACTCCGTACATTTCAACATTGCTTCTATCAATGTAAAGTACTTCCTCTAATGTCTCTTCTTCATATCTTTCCCCGTTCATAATCTGAAATGCCACTGTCACTGCAGATTTGCCAATATTGATCGGCGACTGTGCAGCAATTCCGACAACCAGACTGTCATCCTTAGCAAGTTCCTGCTTTAACTCCGGCGAACCGTCTACACTGTAGATCATCATGTCTGTTCTGCCTGCTTCCTCGATGGCATCCAGCGCACCAAGAGCAATCTGGTCATTTCCGCACATGACCGCTGTAATATGCTCCTGCTCTTGCAGGATGGATGCCATTTGTTTCTTCGCCTCTTCACGTTCACCATATGTCTCGGCTCTCGCCACAACTTCAAAGCCTTCTCCGGCAATTGTCTCCTCAAATCCGTTAATCCTGTCAATAATTGAATTCTGTGTTGTGCACTCCAGGATCACAACCTGTCCGCCATCCGGAGCAGCCTCGATCAGCTTTTCGCCGCAGATAACCCCCGCACTTGTATTGTCAGAACCGATATAGGCATCGACATCCTCCCGGTTCTGTACCTGCGTATCAAGATTTATGATCTTAATATCTGATTCCTTTAACTCTGTTACTGCAGGCTGAATCTTCTCCCAGTCTACCGGACATAAAAAAATTGCTTCAATTCCGTCCGAAATCATCTCACGTATCTGCTGGATCTGTGTTGTGGAATCTCCCTTCGGATCTTTGGATATCAAAGTGCTGCCCGCCTCTTCAACGGCCTCCCTGATAGATGCCTCCAGCGTGTCATAATAGGGATTGTCCATGTTAATACAGGAAAAACCTAATTTATATGATTCGGTTTCAACTTCTTCTTCCTCCTCTGCCGGGACCGGATTGTCTTCCGGAGTACCGCCTGCCGGTTTGGCGCAGGCCACAAGTCCCAGGCTGAAAACAAGCAATAGTGCAACAATACCTGCTGCCCATCTTTTGAACTTCATATTCTTTCCTCCCGATGTTGTACTAATCAGTTTTATTGTAACTTTTCCCCGTAGGGAATGTCAATAGTTTAAAATTTCATTCATTTTTTGTTTCCCCTTGCTTTTTATGAACGGGTCTGATACAGTAAATTTATCAACACAAAGGAGAGAAAGAGTATGGAAGATCAAAATTTAACTGTCACTCTTACGCTTGATAATGACGAGGAGCTGGAATGCGATGTGCTGACTATCTTTTCTGCCGGTACACATGAATATATTGCCCTGCTTCCTCTGGATGAAAATGGGGACGCAAATGAAAACGGGGATGTATTTCTTTACCGCTACGAAGAGATTGACGGCGAGCCGAATCTTTCCAACATCGAGGATGATGATGAGTATGAAGCGGCCGCTGATGCATTTGATGAGTGGCTTGATGAGCAGGAATTTAACGAGCTTCTTGACGAGGACGAGTAAATAGTTCCTGGACAAAACGGGATGGATAAACTTCCTTCCCGTTTTTTTCTTTGACATAACAGATGGAAAGCTCTTCCTTTGCGCGCGTCATGGCAACATAAAACAGCCTTCTCTCCTCTTCGATTTCCTCTTCCACAATGGCTTTCCTGTGGGGAATACTGCCTTCCTGCGCTTCAATGATATAAACACAGCGGTATTCCAGGCCTTTGGCTCCGTGCATCGTCAGCAAAGCTGTTTTCCCCTTTGTAAATTTTTCTTCCTTTTCCATCTGACGGATCCGGTCTGTATAAACCTGTGTGAATTCAATCCACTCTTTCATGGTATCCATCTTTTTCATGCTCTGGGCAAGTTCATCTACAATCTCGGTAAGCTCTGCCTCCTCAATCTGCATCTTCTGCGAATACTCTTTTAGATACTCCTGATATCCGGTCTTTTTCAGAAGAAACTGAAATGCCGCATATGGCGCCATCCTGGAAACTGCCTCCATATCTTCTTCGAAAGCATCAATTCTGTCCAGCATCCACTCTTTATCACAGTAAAATAATTTCAGATCCTCAAAATCTGTCCGCTCTTTCTCCAGAGCACTCCGGCTGATGTAACGGTTCGGGCGGTTGATTACCCGCAGAAAATCACTGCGGTTTCTTTCCCCCATGGCAATCCGAAAATATGCCTTCATATCTTCCGCAATAAAATGCTCAAAGAGATGGAATGCTTTTTCTTTCATAAAAAAAGGAATCCCCCGGTTCATAAAGGCGGACATTACCATAGAAGCGTCCTGTACGGTCCGGAAAATGACTGAAATCTCTTCCGGCGGCACTCCTTCTTCCAGTTTCTTTTTTACAGCGGCTGCGACATACTCAGCCTCCTGCTCCATGTCTTTTAATTCCTGTACATGAACCGGCTTTCCCCGGTCATGGACCGCTTCAAGATCTTTGGAAAAGCGGAACTTGTTTTTCCGGATCACTTTTCCGGAAGCCTGTACAATAAACGCGCTGCTCCGGTAGTTCACGGATAGCCGGACAAGCGATGCCTGAGGAAAATCCTCCATAAACTGTTTCATGATGCCCGGTGTGGCCCCGCGAAACCCGTAAATCGCCTGATCATCATCTCCTACCACAAAAAGGTTCGCCCTCTTCCCCGCAAGTAATTTGATAATCTCGTACTGTATTTTGCTGCTGTCCTGAAACTCATCGATCAAAATGTAAGGATATCGTTCCTGCCATTTCTTCAGGATCTGAGGCTGACGACAGAATAACTGATAACACAGCAGAAGCATATCATCAAAATCGATCCGGCCGGCCTCTTTTTTCCGCTTCTCGTAGGCATGGTAGATCTGCCGGTCTTCCGGATCATCCGTAATTCCGGAAAATCCCCCGTTATTTTTTACCTTCCCGATCATAAGAAGGACATCTTTGTCTTTCGGGCGTTTCCGGTTTTCTCTTTCCACATCCCTGACCGCTGCTTCTACCATGGCCTTCTGTTCTTCTTCCGTCAAAATCTGATCCGGAGCAAGATGATAAATCTGACGGAGCATTCCATAATAAATGCCGTGGAATGTCCCGAAGGTCACCGGACAATGTTTCAGTCCCATCCTGGCAAGGAAACGCTCTTTCATTTCCTTTACCGCATACTTGGTGAAGGTAATAACCAGTATCTCCTCAGGCCGGATCCTGAAATGGCGGATCATCCATTCCAGACGTCCCGTAATCACAGCCGTCTTTCCGGAACCCGGTCCTGCAAGGACCATACATGGTCCTTCACGGTGGCAGACCGCCTCCCTCTGTGCCTCATTAAAATCGGAAAGCGGGGGTCTTTCTCCCCCGCTGTGCTTTTTTTCCATACTCTATTTCTCCAGTAATTCGATTGCTTTACGGATCCTGTCAAGAGATTCTTCCTTTCCGAGAACCTCCATAATCTCAGTTGCCCCGCCCGGTGTATTCTGTTTTCCGGAAACCGCTGTTCTAACCGGCCACATTACATAGCCGTTCTTGCATCCTTTCTCTGCAACATATCCTTTTAATGTTTCAAAAAGTGCATCGTTGGAATAGTCATCCTGCTTTTCCAGAACCGGAAGAAGCTCTTTTAACACTTCAAGAGATGTCTCCTCATTTGTCTTCATCTTCTTGTGAATGTACATGGACGTGTCATACTCCGGAAGTTCCTCGAAGAAATCAATCTGCTCCATGATATCCGGGAAAATTTCAATTCTGGTTTTGACAAGAGCAGCGATTTTCTTCAGATCGTAGTCTTTTGTGATAACCTTCCTGATATAAGGCTCCGCCATATCATAGAAGGTATCGAAATCCATCATCTTCATATATTCGCTGTTCATCCATTTCAGCTTCTGTACGTCAAATACGGCCGGAGATTTGCTCATATGGTGGTAATCAAATGCCTTTACAAGCTCTTCCAGACTGAAGATCTCCTGATTGTCCTGCGGGCACCATCCAAGAAGTGCCACATAGTTTACGACTGCCTCTGAGATAAAGCCCTGTTCGATCAGATCCTCATAGGAAGAATGACCGCAGCGTTTGCTCAGTTTTTTATGGTTCTCATCCGTAATCAAAGGACAGTGCACATAAACCGGCGGCTCCCATCCAAATGCCTCGTAAAGTCGGTTGTATTTTGGCGCGGAGGAAAGGTACTCGTTTCCTCTTACCACATGTGTGATATTCATCAGATGGTCATCGACCACGTTTGCAAAATTGTAGGTCGGGTATCCATCAGACTTGATCAGAATCATATCATCCAGCTCAGCATTGTTAACTGTGATATCCCCGTAAATCTCATCATGAAAGGTTGTCGTTCCTTCTGTCGGCATATTGATCCGGATAACATACGGTTTGCCTGCCGCCAGGTTCGCTTCGATCTCTTCTTTGCTCAAAGACAGACAGTGTTTATCATAAACACGGATCTCTGTCCCGCTTTCCGAGACAGTAGACTTCAGACTGTCCAGACGCTCCTTGTCACAGAAGCAATAATAGGCATCTCCCTGCTCAATCAGCTGCTTTGCATATTTCAGGTAGAGACCGCTTTTATTTCTTTCACTCTGCACATACGGCCCATATCCGCCATCCTTGTCCGGTCCTTCATCGTGAATCAGGCCCGTCTTTTCAAGCGTCCGGTAAATAATTTCCAGAGCGCCGTCCATAAAACGCTCCTGGTCTGTATCTTCAATACGAAGCATGAAATCTCCGCCTTCGTGTTTTGCAATCAGGTAGGCATACAGCGCCGTACGAAGATTGCCGACATGCATTCTCCCTGTCGGACTTGGTGCAAATCTGGTTCTTACTTTACTCATAGTTTTCTCTCCTGCTTTCCTTATTTGTCTTTTTTGTCCTTTCCGGTAATATTGATCATATCAATAATCGCAATGCTGACAACAAACAGCAGCATCATACCGTAAACAGCATATCCCTGAAGCTTTTCCGAGTCTGAAAAATATACGATGATGAAAAAAATAATCATGACAATATCGACGCCTGCCATAGGAATGCCAAGTTTACGTCCAACCTTCTTCGGATCAAGTGTTTTTTTCACTTTATCCGGAAGGGTACGGTAGCCCGGAACCATATTCAAAGCTTTTCCGTTGATCAGCGCGATGCTGATAATTGTCATAAATCCAATTACGATCAGACTTCCTACCATTTTTCCTCTTCCTTCCTTTCCTCTTTTTGTATATAGCGGAGGGAATCCTGCTTCCATTCTCCTTTTCGTACCACTTTAAACAGCGTATCCATCAAAAAGATTGCCAACGCTATGGCACCCGCAATCTCAAGTGTCTGAGTCAGGTAGAAACTCGCCATAGAACGGTCATTTTGAAGAACGTAATTCATAATCTGATAAATACCGTTTCCCGGAACAGTCGGCAGAATTCCGCCAATCAAAAATATCGTAACCGGGGCCTTTAATGCCCTTGCAAAAATATGGGAAATCAAACCGGCAGCCAGAGCGGACCAGAAAGACGATATCACCGCGTTCCATCCCGCCTCCATACAGATCATATAGATAAATCCTGCGGCTGCTCCGGAAATCCCTGCCCAGATCAAATATTTTTTCGGTGAATTAATCAGCATGGAAAAGGAAAATACCGCAATAAAAAACCCGATTGTCTTGATTCCGATTTCAATCATAAGTTTCCTCCCATGATTCCATTTCCAAATACTGCAAATGCAACTCCGACCCCGAGCGCGATCGCCGCCGCCTTTAGAAATGCTTCCAGAATTCTCGCGCATCCTGATATATAGTCACCCTGCAGTGTGTCACGCACAGCATTGGTAATTGCAACCCCCGGAACAAGCGGCATGATAGATCCGATTACGACAGTATCGAGATTAATTGCTCCTCCAAGAATAGATTTCACAATAACGGCCATCAGACCTACGCAAAAAGATGTTCCGATATCAAGAATCAAACCGTCAATTCCCGCCGTTTCTGCTCCCGCCATCACCCCTGAAAGAGCAAGGCCGACAATCACTGTTGCCAGCACATCATAGAGCGAACCGCCAAGTGAAATCGTAAATCCAACCGCCACCGCAAGCGGAATAAAAAAAGCAAGTGCACTTGGATATGGAACGGATTCTACTCTTTTCAGCTGGTCATAGGCTTCCTGAAGTTCAATTCCTCCGCCGCAGTATCGTCTGGAGATCTGATTCACCTGCTCAATCACACTTAAGTTTGTTCCTCTTTTTTCAATCCCCTGAATCAGAGTAACAGGGGCAACATTTTCACCGCTGATGCATGCTGTGATTCCCGTCAGGACGACAAGAATCTCCACCACCTCCAGATGGGAAGTCTTTAAAATGTGGTGCATCGTGTCCTCAACCCGGTAGGTTTCCGCACCACTTTCCAGCATCATTTTTCCAGCAAGCATTGCTGTATCCATTAAGAGTTTGTAGTCCATTTAGATGTCCTTTTCCTGTTATC
The DNA here is from genome assembly GCF_002161525.1 of Drancourtella sp. An57. Lineage (NCBI taxonomy): Bacteria > Bacillati > Bacillota > Clostridia > Eubacteriales > Oscillospiraceae > Drancourtella > Drancourtella sp. An57. The sequence goes on along the minus strand of NZ_NFHY01000004.1, from coordinate 90,048 downwards.
ATAGTTCCATGAGACATCATACTATTTCTTCCGGGAAAAATCAAGCCACACAGGAAAACCAGCCCGAAAAAACTTTTCCGGGCTGGTTTTGTATAGGATTTATTATAGTATATCGGCTAGTTAATGTATCCTGCTTTTTTCAGCTCTTCTTCAGCTTTTGCAAGATTTGCCTCAGATACACGGATGATCGGGCCTGTACATCCCATTCCGCTTTCAGCGTAAACTTCGATCTTCCACAGTGCGCGCACTGCATCTTCAAGATCCATAACCTCAATTCCGGCAATCTGAGCTGTCACGATTTCCTTCGGCGGCTCTTTTACTTCCTCTTCTGCTGCAGCCGGTTTTGCAGCTGTCTTATATGCAGCAAGTACTTCTGTATATCCGCATTTCTTTACAGCATTGAACTCAGCTTTTGCAACATCAAATACCTTGTTACGTACAAGTTCTGCAGCGTAGCAGATTGCATTTGCGATTACCGGAGCACCGGAAGCACGTGAAACGATCATAACGAGTTCATCGTATCCTTCTCCGATTCCCGGTCCGTATCCATATCCTGTTGCCTCGAAGCTTCCGCCTGTGTTGAAAGAGGAAAGCATCTTTACAAGAATGTTTCCTGTCAGGGAATCTGTAACAAGGATATCCGGGGATGCCTGAAGGACGTCATTTCCTCTCATTACACATCCGCCGTCTGCACGTCCGGATTCAGCAAAAGCAATATCGTATCCATTGCTCTGAAGCTCCTTCAGTGCTTTTTCTGTCTGGCGTGCGCCGTCAACATTCAGGATGCCGACTGTCGGTTTTGCGATTCCGCAAGCCTTTGCAGCAATTACGCCGTAAACAGCATTTTTAATCATACCTTCAATACGGTCGGTACTGGAAGTACCTGTCGTATTGGCGATAAACATTTCTTTTCCTTTAGCAGGTGTTACAACGCGTCCGACAGTAGATACGCCGATCGGGAACGGGAAATGCATTGTTACAGCACCGTCGATCTCCTTGTTTTTCAGCATATCTTCCATCTTTTTATGACCTTCTTCATCGTCAGCCACTTTGATTGTTGTTACGCCTTCTGCTTCCAGAGTTCCGATGTAATATACATCTACGCCCTGCTTTGCTGCCATCACCGCTGCCTGCATGGAATTTTCTTCACCGTGTTCGCTGCCCATTCCTGTCAGAGCAATTTTCGGGCGTTTGCCGTACTGGCCGCTCTCCAGTCCCTGTGCCATTTCCATAAAGGTAGAGGCAATTACTTTTTCAATACTACTTGCCATTTTCTACACCTCACTATTCTGCCATCAGAGTTTCAGCGAATTCTTTCATAGCTTTTGCGATCAGGCCTTTTACTTCTTCTTCAGATACAGCAGATTCTGCGCTGTTTCCTTCATTTGCCTGGATTACAAAAGATACACCATCGAACAGGTTTGTCATACGTCCAAGGAAGAGACTTCCTTTTCCGATGATCATTGCTTTCTTGATCTTTCCTTCCAGAATATCTTCACGTGCAAATCCGATGTACGGAACACCTGACGGAATATGTCCCTGTGTCGGAGCCCATCCTGTCAGACCATGCTGTGCGATGAAGTCCGGAAGAGCTTTTCTGTCGATATCGCCGCGTTTTACAGCAAGCGCACCGATCATCTTGTAGTTTGCAAGCGGAACATCACCTGCTCCTGCCGGTTTTGTGATATCCGGATTCTGCATTTCCGGTGAGAATTTGTCAATATCTGTTACTTTCCAGCCTACTCTGTCAAGCGGATCTGTTACAAGACTTCCGATAACAGCCTGAGGTGCGGAACCGGTTCCTACTGTATGACGTCCAAGAACATCCAGATTGATTTCCGGGTTTACACCATCGTTTTCTGTAACGACAACCGCAAATCCTCCAAGGCAGTCTTCCAGGATCGGAAGGCCTTTTTTCACGTGGTCTTTACCGTTCATACCAAGTTTTGCAGTACATCCACCTGCTGTAACAACAACAGTTTTATATGCTCCGGATTTTACGAGAGCAGCTGCCTCAATCAGAGCGTGGGATGGTCCTGCACAGAATCCACGGGAGTCAGATCCTGTTGCGGATACAAGTCCTGCTACTTCTGCAGCAGCTTTCGCGAAGTTACCGCCGCCTCTCTGGTTCATATCACCACATGCTTCCTCAGCACAGTCGATAACGTACTCAACGTCTTCTTTGTTGATTCCAGCATTGCGGATTGCATATAACAGAGCAAGTACGCTGGAGGCTTTGCTCATCAGGTTTTCATGCATTACATGAGCAGAAAGGTTCACATCGATATCGTGAGCTGTTCTTACACATCCAACAAGTTCATTGTTGTGGTACAGTCCTTCTGCATGCTCATTTTCGATATAGTGTTTGATTTCGTCCAGCTCATAACCTTCTTCAATCTTGGAGATGATATCCTCTGTGATGATCGGGTCAGCAGCCAGAGCATCTTTATGAGCGCTTACGAAGTTCTTGTCAAGTTTTACAACTTCGAACATATCGCAAGCCTGTACTAAAAGAAGGAACTCTTCTTCCGGCATGATTTCACCGAATTTTCCGTATCTTTCTGCTCCTTCTTTTGTTTTATCATAGTAAGGGAATTCAACCTGGGAAAGTTCTTCCGGTGTAGCGTTTCCAATGTAAACCTGGTTTGGCCAGTAGTTTACACATTCTTCATAAGAGCGTAAATGACCTCTTAATTCTTTTAAATATTCTGATTCCGGATTGACAACTCTTTCTGTTGTCTGTGTTGTTCCGTTATATACTACCATTTCAGGAGTATGTGCCAATACATAGCTGGCTCCTTTAATTACACTGTTCATTGTTAGTGTCCACCTTTCTTTACGTTATAAAAAGGAATTATGTTGTAGAAAAAGCGGTGAGGTAAGTATTTACCCCACCGCTCCTGAATCCGAAATCCGGTATTTCAGATTTTCCTATAAATACTTACAGTATTCGTCACGGATTGCAGACATTTCGTCTACGATGTCGTCAACATCAAGAACCATTTCCATCATGCCGACCTGCTCATCGTATACCGCTTCATCAAACTCTTTTTTCAGTTCTGGTTCACAAACGTGATATGTCGTGAGTCCAAGCTGGACCCCTGTCAATGGACCTGCGAATGTTGGGTCACCAGCAGTAACTGTTTCAGCTGCAAGACCAGCAGCTTCACCTTCAGCTGCACCAAGTACTACTACCAGGTTTTCTGGTCCGAATTCATCTGCGAATTCTTTAACCCTCTTCTGATTCTCAAGATCCATTGCGCCTGCGCTCGTTCAGACGAAACATTCTGTTGAAGAAAAAACAATTTCTCCACCGGCTGTCTTTACGCATTCTGCGATAGCCGGTCCCGGAACACCATCACGGTCACCAATAATAATGACTTTTTTACCTTCTAAAATTGCCATGATGTTTTTCCTCCTTCCCTTCATTTTAATAATTGGTTGATAAATATTTATTCAGGGCACCGCTTTATGCCCTCGTAAAGCCCGAAAGGGCAATTACGCAAAAGAAATTTACGCCATAGCGTAGTATTTTTTAACCATCTCTTCTACTGCTTCCGGAGTAGCGTCATCTTTTACTAACTCTTCCACTTTTTCACCATCTTTATAGATAGCAATAACCGGAAGTCCAAGGATCTTCTGGCCGATTGCAAGACGGCGTGCTTTTGTTGTATTTAAAGATGTAAATTTGATTTTGTCGCCATATTTGTCAGCATATGCATGAACATGCGGCATTAAAGCCTGGCAAGGTACGCATCCATCTCCGAAGAAATCTACGAGAACGTATCCTTCTGCCTGCAGAACTTCTGGTTCAAATGTTTTCTTATCTACTTCTAACATTGTTAAACTCCTCCTTAATACTTCTTATTCGTTTTCGTTGATATATTTTTCAGCCTGTGTAGCAGCAATTGCTCCATCTGCAGCAGCTGTTACTACCTGACGAAGGCTCTTGATACGAACATCACCTGCCACAAATACGCCAGGAATGTTTGTATGCATGTTTTCATCGGATTTGATATATCCTCTTTCGTCCATGTCGATCACGCCTTCGAAAATTTTGGAATTCGGGATTGTTCCGATAAATCCGAATACACCGAACATTCCGTCATCTTCGTCTGCTTCGATTGTAGTAAGTTCGCCAGTCTTAACGTTCTTAACTGTCATGGAAGAAAGAATACCGTCACCGTTTACTTCTTCTACAACGGTATCCCATAAGAAATGGAGTTTGTCATTCTTAAACGCCTTTTCCTGAATGGACTTCGCTGCACGAAGTTCATCACGTCTGTGGATGATTGTAACTTTTCTTGCGAATTTTGTAAGATACATCGCTTCTTCAACAGCAGAATCTCCGCCGCCTACTACGAAAACTTCAAAATCTTCAAAGAAGTTGGCATCACATGTTGCGCAGTAAGAAATACCTTTTCCCATAAATTCTTTTTCGTTTTTGCATCCAATCGGACGTGCAAAAGCGCCGGTTGCAATGATCACTGTTTTTCCAAGATATTCTGCCTTGGCACTCTTCAGCTTTTTCACATCGCCATCCAGTTCAACAGCATTGATTACGTCTGTCACACGCTCTGCGCCAAACTTCTCAGCCTGTTCTGTCATTCTTGCGATCAGAGAAGGGCCGCTTTCTCCCTCCACGATCTGTCCCGGATAGTTTTCAATTTCATCCGTGATAGCAATCTGTCCGCCGTCTTTTCCTTTTTCAATGATCAGAGTGGATAAGCGGCTTCTTCCGGCATAAAGGCCTGCTGCTAATCCGGCCGGTCCTGCTCCCAGGATGATTACGTCATAAATTTTGCTCATAACGTTTACTCCTTCTTTCCTATAATGTCTTTATCCTTACGTCCGGAAGGCTGCAGGCCTGTCCGGACGCTGAATTCCACATGACGCCAATCAAGAGGGCGTTTTCAGACTCTTATTTATCGAAAATCGTCTGATCTTCAACTTCTGTAGTAAGAGCATTTAATGCTTTTTCTACGATTTCTTTACGAAGTTTGTATTCTTCGTCTTTATCAAGTGCCGGGTTGCCAAGCGGATGAGGAATGGCAATAGCCGGAACGATTCTGTTTGCACCAACTGTCATGGAGATTGGTGTAACTGTGCAGACATGAACAACCGGAAGTCCGGCAGCTTCGATGCCTTTAACAAGCGTTGCACCGCAACGCGTACAGGTACCTCATGTAGAGGTGAGGATAACTGCGTCAACTCCGTCAGCTTTCATCTTCGGAGCGAACTCTTCAGCGAATGCTTTTGCAGAAGCAACGGCTGTTCCGTTACCAACTGTTGTATAGAATTTATCATACAGTTTTCCAATCTTACCTTCTTTTTCCATTTCACGGAGAACATCCACCGGAAGTACGCGGTCCGGATCTTCGTTTGCGTATACCGGGTCGTATCCGCCATGTGCTGTCTCGAATGTTTCTTCTGTCAGATCATCTACGCCTGCAATGCTGTATTCACCGTATTTGGAAGCATTGGAGCTTTCAATATGATCCGGATTTCCCTTCGGTACAATACCACCGGATGTAACCAGTGCAATTGTTGCTTTGGAAAGATCTTTTACAGCCGGATTCGGAGCAACTCTGTCGAATGTCGGCATCGGATACTCTGTTTCAAACGGTTTGCCGGCGATCTTCTTAAGAAGCATTTCAACGGCACGTTTGGATCCGCGTTTTTCTTCGAAGAAGTTTACACGAACACCGTTCGGCATATAACCTTCCTGACAGGAAGCACCGATCTTCTCATGTTTTGCAAGTTTAAGAGCAAGCGGAGCCATGCTTCCGACTGCTTTTCTCATTCCTGCAGCAGAGTTCTTTGTAGCTACTGTGTAAACTTTGTTTTTGAACATATCAGCACCAGGGTTTTCTGTGTACATACCTGTCACTGCCGGAATACCAAGTTCTTCCTGTACAGCGTCACAGATTGTACCGCAGGCAACACCGTAACGTCCGGCATTGAATGCAGGACCTGCTACGAATACATCCGGGTTGTATTTTTTAACGATTTCAATAATTTCTGCTTTTGCTTTGTCAAGGTTTTCGTTGAAGTAAGAGTCACCGCAGATGATAGTAGCAACGATTTCTGCTTCTTCTCCGAATGCCTGTTTAAATGCCATACCTGGTCCGACAACTTCGCCCTCGCGAACTTCTACCGGGTAATCAGCTTTTTCTTCTCCACCAATATTAGCGAAGAACTGATTGATATAATGAACTACTTTTAACATCTTTTTCTTCCTCCTTCACTATCTGGCGCTTAAGTAACCAAATCCTGTTTCGTTTGTTGCACCTGTAATTGCCTGGATTTCAACTTCGATTGTTCCGTCTTCACGTAAGCTGTGTTCGTTACCGCCGGCAATAGTGTTGACATAATCCAGAGTTCCGATTACTTTGTCAAGTTTCGGAAGTACGACTACCTGGTTTGCGTTACCGCCTGTTACAACTGCATCTGCTGCAACGTCAGCGTCAGCAAGTGACTGGGATTTTCCATCGCGTCCAGCATATTCGTCTGTGATGATGACAGTCTTAACGCCTTCTGCTTCAATTTTCTTACAGTTCATGATAAGGTCTGTATCCGGGTTACCGAATCCTTCCTGAGATACGATAACTGCATCCAGATCAAGAAGACGGCAAAGTTTTGCTGTCCAGTCAGAAGAACGCTGTTTGTCAGCAAGGTATACGTTTTCGTTTGTCAGGATCTGGCATACGAAGTTGATTGTCTTGCCGTGTTCTTCAAAGAGGTCATGTACAACCGGGTTGTTTTCGTGTACGTATGTAGGGTTCTTGTCACATGCAGATACACAGTTACCGGAAACGATTGCACCGTCCATTACTTCTGTCGGGTTGATGATTGTAGAAAGTGTTTTCTTTGCGTCAACGCCGTATACATATGTATCATGCAGAAGTCCCTGGCTCTGAAGCATCTGTACATATGCTACTCTCGGAAGTCCCGGAAGTTTTTCCATTCCTTCTTTGATTCCATATGTTTCATATACTTTTGTTTCATCCGGTGTGAGTTCTCTTGCGAGTTCACCGAGATATACAGCAACACGGAAACCTGCGAAACGTACCGCTGCTTCATATTCATGCTGTTTGATTCCGTCAACCGGCTCACATACAACTACAAAGTTGTTCAGTTTGGAGAATGGTGTGTAGTCAGCTCCCGGGCCTGTCATATCGATGATACCTTCCTGGAATCCGACAATCTTACCTGCTGTTACGACAGCCATTCCCTTTAATGCGTATGTTTTTCCTTCGCCGACTGTGTCAACTTTGGAAATAACTCCCGGGAAAACTCCTCCGCGTCCTTCAACCTTTACACGAGGTTCGATAACGTCTTTTACCGGTGTGATTCTTACGCTTTCTCCCGGTCTTGCGATGTCAAATTTTACGCTTTTGATGTGCTCGTCCTCAAGGACAACTTCTTTTACAGCTTCTTCGGATACATAAAGAACACCGTCTTCAATTTTAGACTCAGTGCCAAACTGGATGTCCTTGATAAAAATGTGTCCAACTTCTAATCTCACTGTAATTCCCTCCTTCTAAATAATGAAATCTATGCCCCAAAGTACCCCAGTACTTTATAGCCTTTTTCTTTTACCAGGCATCTGCCGACGGAAGTGCACTGGATATTAATGTGTAATCAATCAGCCTGAAATCTTCATAAACCTGCGGTGCATATTTATCCGATTTGAACTGAAACTTGCTGACGGAGGCAATGGCCCGTTCGATAATTTCAATTCCCATCAGGTCTGTCTCGCCGCTCTTTCGGGAAACCATTACTGATTTGTAAGGTGTTTCATTCGGCTTAACACTTCCGGAAAGCGGATGCGTTAAGAGCTTGTACCCTTTACATACTTCTTCTTTTACTTTTTTCAAAACATCTTCATATGAGCAGTCATAAAACTCCACATCATGATCCTGCCCGAGCTTTTCACGAACGAGCGGGTTGTTTGTTATAATTCTATAATCCTTCTTCATGGCTCCACCTATTAAAAAAGGACGGCTGACTTCCGCCGAAGCAGAATACAAGGCCGCCCTTCTGTCTTATGTATGTCATCCTGATATATTTGTCATACACGATTCAGAATGTGGTCCTTTCCCTGATCCTTTTGCCTGAAAGTTTCACCTTTGGTCTGTAAGGTTTGCATCTTCGGCGGTTCATTTGCGAACTCTCTCGCAGGAAAAATCATCCCACTATTCAATTGTCATATGCGCAGAATATGTCTTTCACAATTCTGTTTAGAGTATACCACATCGATTTATAGATTTCCAGCTTTTTATTCGATTTGCACATAGTTTTTTTCTATAAACCATTTCTCTTGTTCATGTTGATACGCTCTTTGTTATTTTTTCTTCTTTCTCTGAAGCTCAGGATGCTTCGGCAGGAAGTTTTTAAAGTAATCGTCGTGGGTCTTCTTGATCATACCGCTCAATGCAAAGAGGGCGATAATGTTAGGAACAACCATCATACTGTTGAAGCAGTCTGCCATATTCCATACAAGGTCAACCTGTGCAAGAGAACCAAGTACTACGCATACACAAACGAGAACCGAATAAACCGGAACTGCTTTTGGTCCGAAGAGATACTTGATATTCGCTTCTCCGAAGAAGTACCATCCGATAATGGTAGAGGAAGCGAAGAAGAACATACAGATCGCAATAAAGATCTCTCCGCCTTTTCCATAAAGAGTCGAATACGCAAACTGGCTGAGTGCTGCTGCGGAATATCCGCCTTCAACCACTTCATAGGACTTCGGAAGCGCCTGAGTTGTTACAATAACGAGAGCTGTCATTGTAAGAACGATAAACGTATCAATGAATACACCTGTCATTGCCACAAATCCCTGCTCTACCGGATGATCTACCTTTGCAACCGCATGTGCATGAGGTGTGGAACCCATACCGGCTTCGTTGGAGAACAGTCCTCGTGCAACACCTTTTGTAATCGCCTTGGAAACTGTAGCACCGATCGCACCGCCTGTGATAGCATCAGGTGCAAATGCGCCTACAATAATCTGCTCAAATGCCAGAGGAATATTTCTCCAGTTATAGATAATAATAATCAGAGAACCGACAATGTAAAGTGCCGCCATAAGCGGAACCATAAGCTCGGTAACTTTTGCAATACGTTTCATTCCGCCTGTGAAAATGAACAATGCAATAACTGCTACAACTACACCTGTGATCCACTGCGGAATACCAAATGCCGTGTGGAAAGAAGATGCGATAGAGTTAGACTGAACTGCATTACCCATGAAACCAAGTGCGAAAATCAGAAGTACCGCAAAAATCGCTGCAAGTACTCTGCCGAATGTACCTTTGAATGCTGCGCGAATGTAGTAAACAGGTCCTCCTGTTATAATTCCGTCGCTGCCGACTTTCTTGTACTTCTGTGCCATAATTGCCTCGCAGTAGATCGTCGCCATGCCAAGGAATGCTGCCACCCACATCCAGAATACAGCACCTGGACCGCCGATCGCAATCGCTGTCGCAGCTCCTGCAATATTACCAGTTCCTACCTGAGCAGCAATCGCTGTCGCCAGCGCCTGGAAAGAACTCATTCCGTCTTTTCCCGCTTCTCCTTTTTTGGAAAACAATCCGCCGAATGTACGTCTCAGGCCTTCCGTGAAGCCACGGACCTGAATGAAACCGGTACGGATGGAAAACCAGATACCTCCTCCTACAAGTGCTACGATCAGGATATAGTTCGACAGATAGTCTTGAATAGTTAGTACGATGTTGTTCAATGTTTCCATAACAACCCCTCCTTTGCCCTATAGATGTTTTGAATATTTTTTCCTGATGTATCTATCATACCATTTTTAAGCTTAGTTTACAATAATTTAATGAATTTTATATATTTTTTGTTTATTTTATCCAGTTTTTATTTTATCTTTCTGCTTCAACGCAAAAAAAGAAGGCGGAATCCCACTGTTTCAGGGGGTTCCAGCCTCCTTAAAATATGCATCTTAATTATAGTTTCTTTACTTTTTATGCACATTGCCAAATTTTTGTCATTTTGTTCTATACATTTATTTCCGCTTTTATTCCAAGCTCATCTTTATGCTGATCCAGTACCGGACGTACCACATTCGCAAGGAACGCCTCCACCTGCTCTTTCGCGCGTCCTGTATAGCGGACCGGATCCATTGTCTTTTGAAGCTCTTCCAGCGTCAGGTTGAATGCAGGATCTGCCGCAATCAGTTCCAGAAGGTTATTGTCAAGACCTTTCTCTTTCACATTCTTTCCTGCTTCCATGGAAAGTTCGCGGATTCTCTCGTGCAGTTCCTGACGGTCCCCGCCTGCCTTTACCGCATCCATCATGATGTTTTCTGTTGCCATGAACGGAAGTTCTGACATCAGACGCTTCTCGATGACTTTCGGATAAACGACCAGTCCGTCTACCACATTCAGGCAGAGATCCAGAATACCGTCAATGGCAAGGAATCCTTCCGGAATGGAAAGACGCTTATTTGCCGAATCATCCAGTGTTCTCTCAAACCACTGGGTAGCCGAAGTAATGGCCGGGTTCAGCGCGTCGATCATCACGTATCTGGAAAGTGATGCGATTCTTTCACTTCTCATCGGGTTTCTCTTATATGCCATAGCCGAGGAGCCGATCTGATTTTTCTCAAACGGCTCTTCCACTTCCTTCAGATGCTGAAGAAGCCGGATATCGTTTGACATTTTATGTGCACTGGCAGCAATACCTGCAAGAATGTTCAGCACTCTTGTATCCACTTTTCTGGAATAAGTCTGTCCGGAAACCGGATAGCAGGCCGAGAAGCCCATTTTCTTCGCGATCATCGGATCAATTTTGTCGATCGTCTCCTGGTCTCCGTCAAAAAGTTCCAGAAAGCTTGCCTGTGTTCCGGTCGTTCCCTTGGAACCTAAAAGCTTTAATGTTCCGCTTACATACTCCAGATCTTCCAGATCCATCAAAAATTCCTGGAGCCAGAGCGTTGCCCTCTTGCCTACCGTCGTCGGCTGCGCCGGCTGAAAATGAGTAAACGCAAGAGTCGGCTGCGCTTTATACTGATCCGCAAAGCCGGCAAGCTCATTGATTACATTGACCAGTTTCTTTCTGACCAGTTTCAATGCCTCTGCCATCACGATAATATCTGTATTATCTCCAACATAACAGGAAGTCGCTCCGAGATGGATGATTCCCTTTGCCTTCGGACACTGCTGACCATAAGCGTAGACATGGGACATAACGTCATGACGCACAAGCTTTTCCCTTTCTCTTGCAACATCGTAATTGATGTCATCCGCATGTGCCTTAAGCTCTTCGATCTGCTCGTCCGTAATAGGAAGTCCCAGTTCCTTTTCCGTTTCCGCCAAAGCGATCCAAAGTTTTCTCCACGTTCTGAATTTCATATCCGGAGAAAAAATATACTGCATTTCTTTACTTGCATACCGTTCTGATAATGGACTCTGATATCTGTCGTTCACTTTTCCATGCTCCTTTTCTTAGTTTCGGCCTGTCGGCCTTTTTGCATTCCTACTATACTACAGAACAAAGAGAAACGCAATATAATACGTTTCTATAGATAGCGGCGGTACTGATGCTTCCATTTCTCCAGGATCTCCGGCGCCGCTTCTTCTTTCATCCCGCTCTCCTTTTCTTCAATCATCTGCTCTACCCGGTCCGCCGTCCGGGAATAAGACGGATTTTCCTCGAGAAGTTTCCGGTATTCATCCTCCTGCATATATCTGGAGCAGGCATAGATATAGGCCGTCAGCATTGTCTCATCCTGACAGATCTCATATGCCTGTCTGTACATGGACGCTGCCTGCTCATAGAGAAGTTCCCTTCCGTAAGCTGCTCCAAGACATCCGTACACCTTGCCGTAAAACCGTTCTCCCGCGGATTCATCTCTCTCATCCTGCAGAATGGACAGATAGACAAGAATCGCAGATTCATATTCACCGCTTTCCAGCAGATTGTCCGCCTTATATTTTCTGCGTTCAATCTCTTTCTGATCCTTCAGTCTGTCCAGTACATTCCGGATATGTTCCATCTCCGGTTCCGAGTAAATTCTGGCATGCTCCAGAATGCGGAGCACGAACTGTTCAATGGTCCCCTTTTTCTGGATCAGATCTAGAAGTTCTCCTGCCAGTTCCCGCATATCCAGTTCCGAATACAGCCACTCGCAGATTTTTTCATTCATGATCGTATAATCAATCAGATAGAGATTATTGCAGAGATAGTAGCACAGTTCTTCTATTGTATAGATCTTTCTGTGAATGCGTGTAATCTTGTACGGTTGTGATGCTTTTTTGTTATGACAAAGAATTAAACTGCCCATTGGTACCTCCCAGATGAATTATTTTTTCTACCTTGAAGTCCGTAGCCGGGAAAAAGTCTCCAAATCCTGCATCTCTGAAGCTCAGCCGGCAGGTACGCTCGTCATCAAATTCCGTGCGGACAATCAGTTTCATGGAATATTCCTTCCGTTTCGGCATTCCCGCGAAGGAAACAGTCTCTACGTTCCACTGGCCTGTTGCAAGGGATTCGATATGAATTTCAATATCCTCGGTGTTTTCAAGGAGCACCTCCCATTCACGGGTATCTTCATACCAGTGTGTTCCGAACTCGACAATCGGATACCAGATATCCACCCCATCGATCCTCATCTTCAGGCAAATCTGCTCCATCAGCTTTGTTTCATCCAGATACGTCGGCACATCAAGAGAATTGGACCGTTTTTTCAGTCCGCAGTAGCAGGCTCCTTTGCTGTAGAGATTATTGCCGATAAAAGCCCTGCGTCCATTGCAAAGCACTTTCTGCGAATTCGGATACCAGTTGTTTTCAAATCCTTCTCCCGTCAGGTAAACAGAAGAAACATGCTTTTTATCAAACACTCCCTGAATAAAGTGCCGGAACCGTTCGTCCGCATTTCTGGCCTTGTCGACATTGAGCACAGGATAAACCGCTTTCAGCTCTTCCATCTGGGCTTCTGCAACCTTTTCCACGCTGACGAAATTCTCTTTTTCTCTCCGGTAGTCGGTATTCAGCTGCTTCAACATATACGCCTCAATCTTTTCCCGGTCACAGTAAAAGAGAGCAGACTCATACTGCCAAAGCTCTTTCGGCTGATAAAGCATATAATAACAGAAACTTTCACGATAATCCATTGCATAGACCCGCGCTTTATCTACTCCCGCCTGCGCCCCTGCTTCTCTCAAAAATGTACGGATCTCCTGATCAATCCAGGGTACTGTAAACGAAACAAAGGTCACTTCTTTCTTGCGGAATGTCTGCAGTGTCAATTCAATAAATTTTCCAAGGAGCCATCTTGCCTCATAGACAGTCCCCTCTTTTTCAATCTGCTCATTTCTCTGCGCTTTCCGGTAAAGATCGGAAACCACCCACCCCTTGTCCATCATCGCTGCTCTCTGCGCTTCGCGCCCGAACATCCATGCTTCTTTATAATGTCCTACCATCAGCGGAATCTGGTAATTGTCAGCTGCCACTTCCAGTGTCTTGAGCTCATGCTTTTCTTCATCAAAGTAACTGATCTGACATCCGTTTTCATTCAGATCATATCCGATGATATATCCACCATTTTCCATCATGATCCCTCTCCTATTCTAGTATAACATAAATAATTCCTGTGACAGTTCCTTCTCACGGCTGTACTCATTTATGGCCTGTTTCAGGGCTTCTTTTGTAAGCTCCGACATATCATCAAGCCGTCCGTAAGTTCCGACAGCCGGTATTTCACCGTCAAGGCGGAGTACATGTTTTTCGGACACTGCCGTACTTCCATCCATCTTCAATTCCTTAAAGTAGTATTCGAGAATCTCGTCGCTGTAAAGAATAAATGTCCTTACATGAATATCCTCATAAACAGCCGGCATAATTTCTTTCTGATACGGCTGTTCATCTTCCTGGTCTTTCGCTTTTCTGATCTTGTATTCAATTACAACCTGGCTTCCTTTTTTGGCCCGGTATTCAATAATGCTCTTATCATACAGCATCACCTCCTGCAGCCATGGCCTTGGATATTTCAGATAGAACTGAAAGACAGCCTGTTTTTCACAAAGTTCTCTTAAGAAACGTTTAAGCAGTTCCTCCGACGCGCTTTCCAGATCATGCTCTGAATAGTATTTTAAATATGCAATCCGGCAGATATCCGGAAGCTGCTCTCCAACAGCTGCTTCCTTCTCCACAACTTTCCATACCGACTCTCCTGTCTGACGTTCCCGCATCAGATACTCCCGGGAGATATACGCAAGATACGCTCTGATCAGGCGGAAATACCCGTTTCCACTGTCATAGTAATCGCAGAAAATTTCCTCTTCTCCGAAAATATTTTCGGAAAAGACCATCTGTGTGATGATACGCTCTGCAATCTTGCCGGAAGGTACCCCCTCCTTTTTCGCCGCGCGCCACACCTGTTTCATATTCCTGGTAGCCCCACAGTAATACATGGAAAGATACGTCAGTGTCGTCCTGTCGAAATGGCCTCTCTGGAAGAGGACAAAACATACTTCCAGAAGAGTCTCCTCCTCTTCATATCCGTCTTCCTGAATTTTCTTCGTACAAAGGTCAAAAATCTCCTCGTCCGCAAACAGCTCCATTCCATGTTTCTCGATATTCTCAAAGGAAAGCTCCGGAACCGGCACGGATTCTTCTTCCTGATCCGGTTTCTTTTCAAATTTTCTGCACAGTTCGACAAAACGCATCTCATAAAAAAGTCTGGTCGTTTCATATGGAATCGAATCGGTATAATGCCGTCCGTCCATGGATTCCCAGATAATTCTGGAATCTTTATCGTAGAGGAAAATCATCGCGCTGCCATCAACAACGCCGACTCTCTGGTGGATTTCCCCGTCTTCCTCAATCACCATGACAGACTTCATAAACGGGAGCTTTGTCCTGACTTCGTAAGCATGACAGATATCGTTAAGCGCTTCCAGCCTGTCTTCCGTCATATTTTCTTCCGTGCAGAATTTCTTATAGATAATCCGAAGCGGCTCATTGATATGGCGCTTCAGAAGCTGTTCCCACGCAAACGCCTCCATCTTGTCACGGTAGTAGGCGTAAATCTCTCCTGTCTCATCCTGAAACTGTATGATATTGGCATAAAGAAACGCTGTCTTTTCATAAGTAAGCGTATTCCCGTGCATAAAGTAAAGGCATACCGCTTTTGGAAGCGGATCTTTGACTCGCTCCTCCTCGATGGTCATCATATAATATTCATAGAGCTGTACGATTTTCATCTCCTGTTCTACCGCAAGCTCATACCATTTGAAATACTCGGACCGGATCTGATTTCCTTTAATCAGAAGCGTACAGATGGAAGTCAGCACCATCGGGTCCGGATAATCTGTATACAGACGTTTCAGAAGTCTGAAAAGCTGTCTGTCAAATTTCTTCTGCTGCCCTGCCAGATTCGCTGTATAGAGGGCAAGCTCCCGTGTAAACAGGCCGTATCTGGATCCAAAACTCAGAACCCGAATTTCAAAATTTCCAAGTTTCTTCAGACAGACCGGATCTTCCCGGTAACATTTAAACGCCTGCAGGTACAGAAGTGTATGACCTGCTTTTTCTGCATAGAAATGCTTCTCCAGCGCGGCAAGCCTTCTTGTAATATTTCTGTATTCCGGATCAATATCAACAAGCATGCAAAGAGCGCTCCACATTTTCGGGTGCTTATTATATGCCTTCTTTATCTCATCGGTCACATGTTCTGTATGGTTTGCATTCTTTTTCAGAAGTGCCGTCAGATACAGATAATATGTTGTATTTTCCGGACGCTTCATCATGTCGAACCGTCCGTAATTATACTCTTCGATAATCCTGGCGGCCTCCTCGGTCTGACCGCTTTCCAGGTATGCATGCGCTTTTACAAGAGAACAAAATGCCGCATCCCGTCCAAGATTTTCCATTTGCCCGGCCAGCTGCACCGTATCCTCTGCCCAGCTTAACAGATCGCTCGTTCCGGTAATACAGGAAAAATATCCTTTTATAATCTGTGTCATATAAAAGGTCTGCTCATGCTTCGGAGTATGCACTCCTTCCCGTGTCACCTCGATCTCGTACGCAATCTGTTCGTACGGAGTTGTAAAAATAATCCGGCCGAAATTTCTTCCGGCATGAAGAACCTGCGGAGTAATCACATAATGGAATCCCAGCGTATTTCCGACAAAATCATCGGTTGTAAACTCCTTCTGCGTGATCTGGATAAAATTACCCTCCACAGAGGCACGGATCGGCATATAACCCCATGTATTTTTGGTAATGATTATATTCTCCCGCACCGCCTCATTCGGGCTTTCAAACTTCTTTTCGTACTCGGACAGAGAAAGGAAGAGGCATTCCTTCTGCTTGATTCCCACAAGGAACTCCTCCACTGCCTGCTCTCCAAGAGACCATTTCCGCATATTATTATAGAGCGCCACCACCCTTGGATTTTCATACCGCAGGATCTCATAAAAACTCATGGAACGGAACAGCCTGCGCGCTTCCAGGAAATCCTTCATCGCCAGGAGTTTAAAATCCTTCATGTTCTGCACCTTTCCATGGGATGTCATAAGATAAGGGCGCTCAATCACTGCTGTAAAGGAAAGCTCATATTCACCTCCGTTACAAACCACGGTAAATGTTCCGTTTTCCACGTATCCGGGCTCCAGCCCTTCTGCATCGTAGGTGAATGAAATCACAACCGGATTCCCCTCAAATCCACTCTCTTTCAGATGTATCCGGAAAGAGGAGGAATAGACAAGTCCTCTTACCGGTGCTTCTTTTCTGTTTTCAATCGTAAAATTCCCCTGAAATGTTTCCCCTTCTCCAATCAAAAGCACCAGGTTGGTCTCTGAAAACCTTACATCCGGCTGCTCCTTACTAAAATCTCCATTTGAAAAGCGTTTAATCTTATTTTTCAAGCCTTCCACCTCTTGCATTGCATTTTTTATCAGATATACTATAATTGAAATTATAACATTATTCCCTGTCATATGGCAATGCCTGTGCAAAATTTATCAAAACTTGTCAAAAAAGTTGTTACTGTTCACACAGTATTTCGGAGCAGACAGATACAGCGGCATGCTTGCATATAAGATGTATCTGCCTGCTCCGGAGTACGAGTTTAACTTGTAACCATAAATATTAGGAGGACATACACTATGAGCCAGTCAACCGCTTTTCATGGAAGCGATCTCGAGCAGGTCGCGCAATATTACCATCTGCCGCAGGAGGAAATTATCTGTTTTTCCGCAAATGTTAATCCTCTCGGTTTTCCCGCGAAAACAGCCGGACTTGTCTGTCAGAATTTTTCCCGCCTGATGACTCATTATCCGGACCGGGAGTATACAGGTCTGAAACAGGCAATCGGTAACTACTGTCATATTTCCCCGGACCATGTTCTTGTCGGCAATGGTTCTACCGAGCTGATTTCTCTGCTGATTCAGTCCTCCGGGAGAAAACGTGCCGTTCAGATCGGTCCTTCCTACTCGGAGTACGAAAGGGAACTGAATCTTGCCGGAATCTCTTTTACAACATGGTTTCCGAAAAAGGAACACCTCTTTCAGCCTGACACGGATGATCTGCTTGACTTTCTGACGGCTCACAATGCAGACTTTCTGATTCTCTGCAATCCAAACAATCCGACCGCCCGCGCACTTGCAACCGGAGAGATTGCGGAACTTCTGGAGGGATGTATGAAAGCCGGTATTTTTGTAATGATCGATGAGACTTATGCGGAATTCGCCGACAGAGAAGTTTCTGCGATGTCTCTCGTCTCCAGGTTCCCGAATCTGATGGTAATCCGGGGAATTTCCAAATTTTTCGCTGCTCCCGGACTCCGTCTCGGGTACGGTGCATCCGGAAACCGTGCTTTTCTTGATCATGTAAAGACGCACCAGAATCCATGGAGTGTCAACAGTGTTGCAGCCTTTGCCGGAGAGCATCTGTTCTGTGAGGAAGAGTTTATCGTTAAAACAAAAGCCCTCATATCAGGCGAGCGTATCCGCATGATACAAGGACTTTCTGAAATTCCTGCTCTTCGTGTCTATCCGAGCGACAGCAACTTCCTGCTTGTCGAGATCCTGGATCCTTCCCTCACGGCATCCGGTCTTTTTGACTGCCTGATCCGCCAGAAGCTGATGATCCGGGACTGTTCCTCTTTCGAGGGACTCGGAACTCAGTTTTTCCGGTTCTGCCTGATGCTTCCGGAACAGAATACCGCACTGCTCCAGGCAGTCCAGGAATTTTTCGCAAAATCGCGATAAGTCCGGGAATTCTTCTCCCGAAAGATGATTCTACAGAAAAAAACCGCACTGCAGCGGAAAACGCTGCTGCAAAAGCAGCCCGCCGCATGCGGAAATCCTGTAGATTTTTTTATTTCTTTTTCAGGATGAGAGCGATAAATATGATATCCTCGTCTCCGTCATTTACAAGTCCGTGGCCCTCTCCGTCCGGGCAGAACGTCACATCACCCGCGCAGATTTCGCGTTTTGTGCCGTTTTCATTGTAGATTCCCTTTCCTTTTAAAAGGTAATACGTTTCTGTTTCGCCATGATGCTCATGGTATCCAAGCTCGCATCCGGGCTTGATTGTCACCTCGCTGAACATGCCGCAGCCATCTCCAAGCTGTTCTCCTTTGATCAGTGCTTCTTTGAGAATGTATCCCGCACCGCCGGAAGCGTGCTCTGCCTTTTGAATTTCCCGTTCTTCCTTATGTGTAATCATCATCTTGCCCTCCTTTTGCTTCTTTTCCAAACTGGTTTTATCATAACACAAAGGCACTGCATTTTCAAACACAGTGCCCTTTCCCGGTTATCTGGTAACAATTTTATAATATTCTCTTGCCGTCAGTTTAAAGACAAACGCATAAATCAACGCAAAGATAAGAACCGTTCCAATTGTACATGCAACAATCAGGTTTGTGTTCGTCAGATTAAATGACGAAAGAAGTCTTCGAATCAGCTGGAATGCCGCTGCCAGATGGAGAACCGAAAGTCCAAGCGGCAGGAAAAATACCATCCTGATCTGACTGTTGACGGTTTTTTTAACCTCCCGCCGGCTCATGCCGACTTTCTGCATGATCTGATACCGGTTCCGGTCCTCAAATCCTTCGGAAATCTGCTTATAGTAGATAATCAGTACGGTTGCCATCAGGAACAGACCGCCGAGGAAAATTCCAAGGAAGAAGAAGCTTCCGTAAAACATATGGAAATCTTCTTCGTAGACGCCCCGGAGTTCCAGGTATCCTCCGATTCCGTAATCATTCTGAATCCTGTTGGTAATGGCCTCTGCTGCTGCCTCTTTTTTCTCTTCGCTTCCGGTCAGATCAAACCCATAGGAATATTCCATCGATACTTCTCCGGATTTCGGCAGGGATGAGATCAGATTGTTAATGACCGTCTGATCTTTGACGAACAGGATATAAGACTCCATTACAGGGAAGTTCTGCTTCTTTTCCATCGGAATTGCATCCGGCTCTTCTACAATGGTAAACTCCGTGTCTTCAATCCGGAAATGATCCTTTCCATAAGGCGTTTTGGAAGAAGTGTATATGACTGCTTCCTGATCCGAAAGCTCCAGATTTTCTCCCATCATCTCATTATAGTATGATACCGGAGCAAGCTGTACCAGCACCCGGTTAGGGTAAAAGAGACTGCCGAACGCATAGAAGGAAAATCCATCTTTTTCTTTATCCGTCACCATGGAAACAGACTGACACCGGTATCCGTTTTCCTGCCGGATCCCTTGCCGGTTCAGTTCTTCCGCCACTACCGTATCCACAGTCCGGATCGTTTCTTCATTACTTTGCTCAATGGTCAGAATCAGCTCCTTCGGAAACCGGTTTCCCATTATGTTTTCCATTCCCAGATTCAGGCCGACTGTCGTTGAAAGCGTAACCAGTACCATTGTACTCAAAATACAGATATTGGCAAGTCCTACTGCATTCTGCTTCATCCGGTAAATCATGCCGGAGACAGAATGAAAATGTTTCGCCTTATAATAAAAAGATTTATTTTTTCTCAGAAGTTTTAAAAATGCTATACTTCCTGCAACAAACAACGCGTATGTTCCGATAACGACAAGGAGCACCGCTACAAAGAAGACACTGATCGCTTCAATCGGATTTTCTACGATATTGGCCAGTATATAACCTGCCGCGATTGTCACGACTCCGAAAACAGTAAGCAAAATCTTGGTTTTTGGCTCTTTTTCACCTACATTTCCGCCTCTGAGAAGTTCAATCGGATTTGCTTTACGCACCTGAATCAGATTGGATACAAATGCTACAAAAAAAATTACCGCAAAAAGAATCAGGGTCGTGCTGATACTGCTGCCCGTCACTTCATACTGAAGGGATGTTTGATATCCGATAATCTTATAGAGCAGAAGAAACATCAGTCTTCCAAGGATAATTCCGCCAAGAATTCCCGCCAGGATACTGGCGCCTCCGACCATCAAGGATTCCCAGAACATCATAATGGCAATCTCTTTCTTTCCCATTCCGAGAACATTATAAAGGCCGATCTCTTTTCTCCTCTGCTTGATCAGGAAGCTGTTTGTGTAGAAAAGAAATACACACGCGAAGATTGCAACAATGACTGTACCAAATCCGAGAATGCTTCTCATGCTGCCTGCCCCCGGCATTTCTTTAATTCCGGAATTGTCCATGATGATCGACATATCGAAAAACAGCATGATCGTGATGATGCTGGTTACCAGAAACGGAAGATACGACCGTTTGTTTTTCTTCAGGTTGGTGAATGCAAGCCGGATGTAAATCGATTTAAACATGCCGCTCACCTCCTGTGGTCAGTACCGTCAAGGTGTCTGAAATCTTCTGGTACAGCTCTTCATTTTTCATATTGCCCCGGTAAATCTGATGGAAGACTTCGCCATCTTTGATGAAAAGGACTCTGCCGGCATGGCTTGCCGCTTTCACAGAGTGGGTTACCATAAGAATGGTCTGTCCCGTCTGATTAATCCTTGAAAACTGGTTCAGCAGATCGTCTGCAGCCCTGGAATCCAGCGCACCGGTCGGCTCATCTGCAAGAATCAACTGTGGTTTGGTAATCAATGCTCTGGCCACCGCCGTCCGCTGCTTCTGTCCTCCGGATACTTCATAGGGAAACTTGGAAAGAAGCTCATAAATTCCAAGACTCTTTGCGATCGGCTCCAACCGCTTTTCCATCTCCGGATACTTCCTTCCTGCAAGCACAAGCGGAAGGAAGATATTATCACGGATGGAAAGAGTATCCAGAAGATTAAAATCCTGGAATACAAATCCCAGATTCTGTCTCCGGAATGTTGCGATCTCCCTCTCCGGCACTGTAGAAAGATCTCTCCCTTTCAGCTTGATGCGCCCGCCTGTCGGCTTATCCAGCGCTGCAAGAATATTCAAAAGTGTCGTCTTTCCGGAACCGGACTCTCCCATGATTGCGACATACTCTCCTTCTTCCACGGAAAAGGTCACATTTTTCAGGGCTTCTACCTGATTCCCTCCAAAACGTGTTGTATATGTTTTCTTTAGATTCTGCACTTCAAGAATCGTCATCTGCTTCTCCACCTTTCTGAAATTCTGTTCTTTTCTATGCCTTTATTATAGTCAACCCCCGATGGTCTTTTCCATCGATTCGGCTTACAATCCATCCGCAAACCTTACGATTTTGAAAGGTAGAGAATCCCGCTTATTCCACATCCAGTTCCCTGCGCCCCAGGTCCAGTGTCACCTTTGTTCCTTTATCCGGTTGGGAGGAAATCTGAATCCCGTGGTTTAATTTGTCCATCACTTTCTTGCAGAGATAAAGGCCGATTCCGGTGGACTTTTTGTCCTTTCTGCCGTTATATCCGGTATAGCCCTTCTCCATGATTCTCGGAAGATCCTCGCTGGAAATCCCGATTCCGGTATCTTCAATCACCAGATGGTCACCGTCCTTCATATAGATGGAAATCTTTCCTTTTTTCGTATACTTCAGCGCATTGGAAAGGATCTGCTCTACCACAAAGGAGAGCCATTTTTCATCTGTCAGCACCGTCTCCTTGATTTCACCCAGTTCCAGCGAGAGCTTTTGCAGGATAAACAGTCTGGAGTACTTCTTGACGGCCTGACGCACCACTTTCCCAAGATCGCAGTTTGTCAATACCATATCTTTGGATATGTCACCGATTCTCAGGTAGGACAACACCATCTCCACATACTGTTCCGTCTTAAACAGCTCCATCTGCAGAGAATCATAGAGTTTCCGGTCAATCTTTTCTTCTTCACTCTCCCGGCCGGACTGCAGAAGAATCCGCATGGCGGCGATCGGAGTCTTAATCTGATGCGCCCACATGCCGTAGTAATCCATCATATCATTATATTTGAGTCCATCCTCGTACAGAACCTCTTCCTTTTCATGTGCCATCTTCTCAATCAGCTGCCGGTAAAGAGCATCCATCGCTCCAGGTGATGTATAAAATGTTCCGGAACAGGTATCCATCGTCTCGATCCGGCGCTTCAGTTCTTTCCACCGGCCTGCATATTTCGTCACATCCACCAGAAAACAGAGAAATGCTCCGGCCAGAGTAAACTCTGCTATATAAAAGACCTTTTCCATCGGAATATCATATAAATATCCGATCAGAAACAATGCCGCGTAAAAAAACAGAAAAACCGCCCAGGCCAGCATCCTGTCTTTCAAATATCCTTTCACCATGGTTCTCTCACTCCTTTATCATGTAACCGATTCCTTTTTTGGTCAGAATGATATCCGGCAGGCCGGCCTTATCCAGCTTTTTCCTCAGCCTTGTCATATTGACTGTCAGCGTATTGTCATCGATAAAGCTGTCGTCCTCCCAGAGTTTCGTGATAATGTCCTCCCGGGAGACAATTTTCCCCGCACGTTCCATCAGGCACTGTAAAATTTTATATTCATTTTTCGTAAGATCAATCCGCGCACCTTCATACAGAACCGAAGCGTCACTCATGTTCAGAATCAGGCCTTTATGCTCAATCACATTGATATTTCCCTGAAAAGAATAACTCCTCCGCAGCAGTGCCTGAACTTTTGCCGTCAGAACATTCAGGTCGAACGGCTTTTCTACAAAATCATCTCCGCCCATATTCATGGCCATGACGATATTCATATTGTCAGACGCCGATGACAGGAAGATGATCGGCACTTTGGAAAATTCCCGGATTCTCTGGCACCAGTGGAACCCGTTGAAAAACGGCAGCATGATGTCCAGAAGAATAAGGTGCGGCGAACAGGCCGCCGTCTCTTCCAGAATATTCTTGAAATCCTCCACATATTTCACCTCATATCCCCACCGGGTCAGATGGGATGCCAGGGTTTCTGCAATGGTCATATCATCTTCGATAATCAGAATTTTGTACATAACGCTTCCCTCCTGCTGTCAAATTACCAAGCGCTATGATCCGGATGGACCATAGCGCTTCTCTTTTATGTTCTGTCTTCAATTATACTACTGAACTTTTGCGATATCAATCAAAGTCAGTTCTTTGATATTGGTATTTTCAAGGCTTGTCACCAGTGCTCCTGCCGTATCCATCGCAGTCAGTACAGTCACACCTGTTTCGATGGCATTTCTGCGGATCGTAAATCCATCTCTTGCATGATCTGCTCCCTGCGGAGGAGTATCGATGACAAGGTCAATCTCATGTCCCAGGATCAGATCCAGAAGGTTCGGTGATGCCTGCTCGATCTTGTTGACAGAAATTGCTTTTACCCCTGCTTCTTTGAGGGCTTCCGCTGTTCCGGCTGTTGCAAAGATCCGGTATCCGAGAGCCTCGAATCTGCGTCCGATCTCTACCGCTTCCGGCTTGTCCTCATCCCGCACGGTCATAATCATATTCTTATATTTCGGAAGTTTGATACCTGCTCCAAGGAAGGCTTTGTATAATGCCTCGTTAAAGGTCTTCGCAATTCCAAGACATTCTCCGGTGGACTTCATTTCCGGTCCAAGGCTGATGTCTGCCCCGCGGATTTTCTCAAAAGAGAATACCGGCATCTTGATTGCGATGTATTCCGCCTCTTTCTGCAGTCCCGGAGTATATCCCATCTCACGGATCTTATGTCCGATAATAACTTTTGTTGCAAGCGGAACGATCGGGATGCCTGTCACCTTGCTGATATACGGAACGGTACGGCTGGATCTTGGATTCACCTCGATGACGTACACTTCTTCCCCGCAAACAATGAACTGAATGTTAATCATACCGATGACATTCAAAGCTCTGGCAAGTCTTCTTGTGTACTCTTCGATCTTCCGCTTTGTTACTGCTGAAATGCTCTGGGCCGGGTAAACGGAGATACTGTCTCCGGAGTGAATACCGGCTCTTTCGATATGCTCCATAATACCCGGAATCAGGATATCTTCTCCGTCGCACACCGCGTCAACCTCGATCTCTTTTCCCATCAGGTACTTGTCTACCAGAATCGGATGCTCCTGTGCGATCCGGTTGATGATTCCGATAAACTCGTCGATATCATGGTCGTTGATGGCAATCTGCATGCCCTGGCCGCCAAGAACGTAGGACGGTCTTACAAGAACCGGATAACCTAGTTCGTTTGCAACCTTTTTCGCTTCCTCTGCTGTAAAGACCGTTCCACCTGTCGGGCGCGGAATCTTACATTTTGCAAGGATTTCGTCAAAGAGTTCTCTGTCTTCCGCTGCATCTACATTTTCTGCCGAAGTACCGAAGATCGGAACTCCCATCTTCATCAGTGCCTCGGTCAGCTTGATGGCTGTCTGTCCTCCGAACTGCACAACAGCGCCGTCCGGTTTCTCAATATCTACGATGCTTTCCACATCTTCCGGTGTCAACGGCTCGAAATAAAGCTTGTCTGCGATGTCAAAGTCAGTGCTGACTGTCTCCGGGTTATTATTGACGATGATTGTCTCATAGCCTTCTTTTTTGAATGCCCAGGTACAATGTACGGAGCAGAAATCGAATTCGATTCCCTGACCGATGCGGATCGGGCCGGAGCCAAGGACAAGAACTTTCTTCTTTCCACTTGTTTTTTCTACTTCATTTTCACTGCCGAATACAGAATAATAGTACGGTGTGCTTGCAGCGAACTCTGCCGCACAGGTATCTACCATCTTGTATGCCGCACGGATTCCGTTGTCCACGCGCATCTGATGGATCTCTCCCTCGGTCTTACCGGTCAGAGATGCAATGACATGATCCGGAAATTCGATCCGTTTTGCTTCTTTTAAGAGTTCCGGTGTCAGCGGTCCGTCTTTCAGGGCTTTCTCCATCCCTACAATGATGGCGAATTTATCAATAAACCATTTGTCAATTTTTGTAATGCTGTAAAGGACATCGTAGGAAACGCCTCTTCTCAGGGCCTCTGCAATCATCCAGATCCGTCTGTCATCTACAATATGAAGCTTTTCCATCAGTTCCTCATCAGACAGATCCGAGAAATCATAGGACATCAGGCTGTCTACATGCTGTTCCAGAGAACGGATTGCTTTCATCAGCGCGCCTTCGAAATTGTCACAGATACTCATGACTTCCCCGGTCGCTTTCATCTGTGTAGTCAGTGTTCTCTGGGCACTGATAAATTTATCAAACGGCAGACGCGGGATCTTGACAACACAGTAATCCAGCATCGGCTCAAAACTTGCATAAGTCTTTCCGGTAATGGCGTTTTTGATTTCGTCCAGAGTATAGCCAAGTGCGATCTTTGCCGCCACTTTTGCAATCGGGTATCCTGTCGCCTTGGATGCAAGTGCAGAAGAGCGGCTCACACGCGGATTGACCTCAATAACACAGTATTCAAACGTATCCGGGTGAAGAGCATACTGCACATTACACCCTCCGGTAATGTTCAGCTCGCTGATAATATTCAAAGCAGAAGTTCTCAGCATCTGATACTCTTTATCCCCCAGCGTCTGAGACGGTGCCACAACAATACTGTCTCCGGTATGAACACCGACCGGGTCGATGTTTTCCATATTACATACGGTAATGCAATTTCCATTTCCATCCCGCATCACTTCATATTCAATCTCTTTCCATCCTGCGATGCAGCGCTCTACAAGTACCTGACCCACACGGGAAAGACGAAGTCCGTTTTCCAGGATCTCCACCATTTCCTCCCGGTCATGGGCAATACCACCGCCGCTTCCGCCAAGGGTATAAGCCGGACGCAGAACGACCGGATAACCGATCTCCTCTGCAAATGCCACGCCGTCCGGTACGTTTTCCACGACAAGGGATGCCGCCACCGGCTCTCCGATCTTTTCCATTGTGGCCTTGAATTCCAGACGGTCCTCCGCCTTTTTGATTGTTTCGGATGTCGTTCCGATCAGACGCACATTGTTTTCTTTTAAAAATCCTGCCTCATCCAGCTCCATGGCAAGATTCAGTCCGGCCTGGCCTCCCAGTGTCGGAAGAATACTGTCCGGCTTTTCTTTGCGGATCAGTTCTTCTACTACTTCTACCGTCAGAGGCTCGATGTAAACCCTGTCTGCAATATCCTTATCTGTCATGATGGTGGCCGGGTTTGAGTTAAGAAGTACAACTTCGATTCCCTCCTCTTTCAGGGAACGGCAGGCCTGTGTTCCTGCATAGTCAAATTCAGCTGCCTGGCCGATGACAATCGGCCCGGATCCGATTACTAATACTTTTTTAATATCCTGATTTCTTGGCATTATCTGTCCCCTCCCATCATTTCCATAAACCGGTCAAAAAGATATCCGGAGTCCTGCGGTCCAGGACATGCTTCCGGATGGAACTGTACGGTAAAGATCTTCTTTCCGGTGTATTCCATTCCTTCATTGGTTCCGTCATTGACATTGACAAACGCCGGCTTTGCGATTTCCTGACTCAAGGTTGCGTCATCAACGACATAACCATGATTCTGTGAGGAAATGTAAACACGGTTTGTGCTCAGGTCTTTCACCGGATGGTTTCCGCCGCGGTGTCCATATTTCAGCTTGTGGGTATCTCCCCCATTTGCAAGTGCCATCAACTGATGCCCAAGGCAGATCGCGAAAATCGGCACATCACTTTCATAAAACTTTCTGACTTCTTCGATAATATCGGTACATGTCTTCGGGTCTCCAGGACCGTTGGAAAGCATGATCCCGTCCGGGTTTGCCGCCAGTACTTCCTCCGCCTTTGTATGAGCCGGATACACGGTAACCTCACAGCCCCTCTGATTCAGGGACCTGGCAATGTTGTTCTTTGCGCCGTAGTCCATCAGCGCAACCTTGTAGCCGTCTCCCGGAAGCACATAAGACTCTTTACATGTTACTTTGGAAACAACGTCTCCAACCTCATATGCCGCAATCTTCGGAAGTACCTCTTCCAGATTATAGGCAGCATTGGTTGTAATCATACCGTTCATGGTTCCCTTTTCTCTCAGGATCTTCGTAAGAGCACGGGTATCAATGCCTGCGATGCCCGGAATATCCTGCTTTTCCAGAAATTCCTGTATCGTTCCTTCGCACCGGAAATTGCTCGGCATTCTGGAGAGTTCTCTCACAATATAGCCGTCCGGCCACGCTTTTTTCGACTCCATGTCAGGAGTAATTCCATAATTTCCAATTAACGGGTAAGTCATGACAACTGCCTGTCCGGCATAAGAAGGATCCGTAAGGACCTCAAGATAACCTGTCATAGAGGTGTTAAAGACAATTTCACTGATCATCTCTCTCTTCGAGCCGATGCTTGTTCCTTCAAAGACGGTTCCGTCTTCCAAAATCAGAAATGCTTTCATAGCTTCACCTTATCCCTTCGTAGTTTCTATATGTTTGTTTGCGCAAAAAGAAAGGCGCATGAGTGTCTTTTCGATACTCGAGCGCCCTCCTTCTCAAATTGTAAAGATTTTACCATATCTCTTTTTGTTTTTCAACGCTTTTCCGGAATTTTCTTCCTTTTTATTCATACTGCCAGTAAACGGTGATCTTACACAGAACCGGATCGTCCTGATAGGAATACCGGGCACTTGAAAGGCCGTTCTGCTGTGCCAGAATCGATGCCGCATCCCGTATCAGCCCGTTCATAAGCCTGTCTCTGGACTCTTCGTAAGCTGACTGCCCTGAAAACTTGAAGACAGAAACCGGCTCTTTGGAAGAAATCTCCTCATTCAGTTGTTTTTGCATCCGGTCCTGGTCAAAACGCTGGTAATAGCATCCCTCTCTTACATAGTAATTATCGTTCACAGCAGTACAGGACGGAAATGTAACATCTGCATCCAGTTCGTGCGTCCGGAATAGTTCCTGTTCACTGCAGCAAAGATAATCGTACTGAATCTGCTGTTCTTCCGGAATCGACCCGCCGTCGGTTTGAAGGAAGACCGGATCGCCCCAGGTGGTGTCCACGTAATAATAGTTCCCGTCACACCGGACCAGATTCCATGCGTGCGGCTGTCCTCTGGTTGTCCCTGTGACATATGTGCAGAATACTCCAAGCCGTTCCAGAAGATACTGGGTCTCCCGCGCATAACCGGCGCAAACAGACTCCTTATTGACAAGCGCGCTGTAGAGATTCTGACTGTCACTTGCATTTTCCACATAGTCAACCGAACGGATAACATATTCATAGACATACCGGATTCTGTCATATTCCGGATCGCTCTGTGATACATCCGCCGCACCAAGAATGGCCTCTGCCTCCGCTTCAATCTGTGCCTGCATCTGTTCCTTCTGTTCCCCCTCGTAGGTATACTCCGGGCAAAACTCAGAATATCCTCCTCCCGGAATCTGATAAGCTGTCGTCTCCGCCGCACCGCTACACCAAAAAATATCCGGGAAATCATTCAGAACAAATTCATAAATCTGGTTGACCCGCTTTGCATCTGTCATCTCCACGTTGATCGTTTCCGAATTATTCCGGACACCCTGAAGAACGGCCTGATACACCTGCTGTTCTTCTTCACTTAACGTACTGTAATAAAATTTCTCCGCTACTTCTTCGGCCGGAATTTCGACTTCCTGAAATACCGGCTGTTCTGCTGAAGAAGCAGTCCTCTCTTTAACCGTTGACACAGACCCGCGGAACAAACCGGCAAGTCCTGCCGCAACTGCCAGAATCAATATGACGCACAGAACAACGCATCCTTTTAAGAATCTGTTTTCTCTTTTTCTCATGCTTTTCTCCGTAATCATCCTTTACTGTCTATTATAGAGAAATTCCTGCCCGATACGCAACCCTATTTATGCTTTTATACAAGTTCCGCAATTCTGGAAACGCCCACATAGACCTCCGAAATTTTATACCAGGTCCGGTAATCCACTTTCCCCGTCTGCGGAAGCCCGAACACTTCCTGAAACTTACGGACTGACGCTTCCGTCCTTGGACCGTAAATTCCGTCCGCATCCACTTTCGGAATCGCCGGATAGGCTCCCGCAATCACATTCAGCTGTTCCTGCATCTGCAGAACTTTGCTGCCGGAAGACCCATTTTCCAATGTGTAACCCGGCCACGATGACGGAATCCCGGAAATCTCCTGGGCGGTATTGATATACATGTCACTTCCGTAAAAATAACGCAGGATCTGGATTGCACTGTATCCCTGATCCGCCAGATCTTTGGAACCCCACTGGGTCATCCACCCCGGACAGGTCACCTGTTTTCCGTCGCAATACTGAGTCAGGATCGGCTGGCGTACGTTCGGTCTGGAAAGATAGGACGCAAACAGATCATCCACAACTACGGAAATCGTGTCGTAAATATTCCGTTGCGGAATCCACTTATGGTCAAAGGCAGTGGAGGAGGAAATCGTAAATTCAAAGCCCTGATTTCTGTACCATTCTGTGTAAACCCTGTTCAATGTAAAGGACATAATTGCAAGGACATTCGCCTTGATCGCTTCCTCCGGCCATGTCGCATATATTTCGCTGGACGCCACATTTTTAATATAATCCTTGTATCTGTCATAGTAATTCAATGCCGTAGAATCCCGCGGTGACCCATCATGTACAACAATGTACTCCGGCACTACAACACGGCTCAAAACAATCTCTCCTGATTCGTCCATCGGCTTGATTTCAGCTTCCGGAATTTTGGGAGGATAATTTCCAAACAGCGTATGTGCCGGAATCACATAGACCTCCTGACCTTCCTCACGTTCCAGAGGAAGCATCCGGATATTCTGAAGCGCAGTTACCCCCGAGAGAATCTCTGTTCCCGCGATCTGAATCGGTTCAAATCCTGGCGCTGTTACTTCCAGTGTATATTCCGAGTAAGGCTGTTCCTCCTGACGCTCATCCAGACTGTACTCTACCGGAGGGGCCGGCAACTCCAGCGTCTCCGTTTGTCCGGAAGAATCTGTGGAGACAGTCTCAATCGTCTGATCCGGCACCCCGGTATAGGTGATACGAATACTTGCGTCCTCCACCGGGAAGGATGTAGCCTCCGATGTGATCTGTATTTTCAGCTTCCCTTTATCAATATTGTTTTCCTGCATTCCGTAAATTTCGTTCATGCCCACCTCAAAGCATTTCTTCTCTTCAAGATATGAAGGCACTTCCGAAAACATGCCTTGAAGAGAACAAAGAGTTCCGCCCGCGGAACTCTCGCGCCGAGCGCGGTCTCTGCAGCGACAAATTTCTGCTTCGTGCGAGTGTGCATCCCGCGGAGCGTTTTTATTTAACAGGGAACGAGGTTTCCTGTTAAACAGGAAAAGGCACCGCACATCCGTGCGGCACCTTCTGTAATTCAGAGAAAAATTCTCTGTATATCATTGAACATTACAAAAACCATCAACAAAAGCAGGCAAACCATTCCGACCATATGAACATAGCCTTCTTTCTCCGGCGGCACCCGTTTCCCGCGGATCACTTCTATGATCAGGAATACAAGCCGCCCACCGTCCAGTGCCGGAATCGGAAGCAGGTTCATGACACCCAGGTTGGCAGAAAGCAGAATCATAAGATTCAGCATGTTAAGAAATACAAGCGATGCTCCGCCGCTTCTGCTCTGATTGTAGGTATCCTGCACCACATCGACAATTCCTACCGGACCGGACATGCTGTCCATTCCGATCTGTCCCGTAACGAGCATCTTCAGGCTTTCGATTGTGGATGTGATCCAGTATTCAACCACGTAGAAACTGTATTTTATCGTTTCAAAAAAGCCGGTCTTTACATATCCGCCACCAGAATACCCATACCGGTACATTCCGCTTTCTTCATCCCACTGCGGCGTTAAATGAACCGTTGTCTCCACGCCGTCCCGCTCATAAGTCAGATCAATCTCCTCATTTTGGTGAAACTGATTATAAGTCGTTGCATCCCGAAACAGATGGATACTGCGTCCGTTGATTTCTTTGATAACATCCCCGGCCTGCAGTCCTGCCTCAGCCGCCGAATAATTCTCTTCCACCGAAGCTACAATCGGTTTGTCCACGCCGATCCACGCTGTAATAATGATGGCTCCGATCAGAGCCAGAATAAAATTGAATCCTGCCCCTGCTACGATGACACTGATCCGTCTCCACGGGGATTTCTGGTTGAAATTCCCGACGCTCTCCCCGTCCTCAGTTTCGTCCTCGCCCATGGCACAGAATCCGCCAAGCGGCAGAATTCGGATGGAATACTGCGTTTCTTTTCTCTGAAATCCTACGATTTTCGGCCCCATTCCGATAGAAAACTCCTGCACCTCAATCCCGTTTAGTTTGGCCAGAAGAAAATGTCCAAACTCATGGATAAAAATGATAAATCCAAAAATGATAATTGCAAGAATAATTCCCAAACTGTCTGCTACCTCCTGCTGCGAATTCTTTCATATGTTTCCTGTTCAGTCATAAGAATCTGTTCTAAGGAAGGATTCTCAATCTTCTTATGAGCCTTCATACAGTCCTCTATAATCTCCACGATTTCCAGATATGTGATCTGTCCGTCTAAGAACATGCTGACAGCCAGCTCGTTGGCTGCATTCAGCACGGTCGGCATGCTGCCTCCCTCTCTTCCTGCCTCATAGGCAAGTGCCAGCCCGTAAAAAGTATCCAGATCCGGCTTTTCAAAGTCCAGATGGGAAAGGCTCCAGAAATCCAGGCGGTCGCCCGGAAGATATCTTCGTTCCGGATAATATAGCGCGTACTGGATCGGAAGCTTCATGTCCGGTGTTCCAAGCTGTGCAATCACAGAGCCATCCTCGTACTCCACCATGGAATGGATCACCGACTGCGGCTGGACCACAACCTGAATCTCATCTACGGATACATCAAACAGCCATTTGGCTTCGATTACTTCCAGGCCTTTATTGATCATGGTGGAAGAGTCAATCGTGATCTTTCTTCCCATGGACCAGTTCGGATGCTTCAGCGCATCTTCCACCTTGACATTCAGCAGATCTTCCTGCTTTTTCCCGCGGAATGGTCCGCCGGACGCCGTCAAAAGAATCTTCTGTATTTTATTTCCGGCATTTCCCTGCAGGGATTGAAAAATCGCGCTGTGCTCACTGTCCACCGGAAGGATACGGATTGCCTTTTCCCTGGCAAGCGGAATAATCAGATGTCCCGCTGTAACAAGGGTCTCCTTATTTGCAAGTGCAATATCTTTTCCAGCTTCAATGGCGGCAATCGTCGGCCGGATACCAATCATCCCTACAACCGCCGTCACAACAATCTCCGCTTCAGGAATACAGGCCGCCTCAATCAGGCCATCCATTCCTGTGACAATTTTTACAGTTTTATCCTTAAGGCGCTCTTTTAAGTCCGCCGCACGTTCTTTTTGATAGACACAGACAACTTTCGGATGAAACTCACGAACCTGCTTTTCCAAAAGCTCTGTATTGGATCCTGCCGCCAGAGAGACGACCTCAATGTCCCCGTTCTCTCGCACCACGTCAAGCGTCTGGGTGCCGATCGAACCGGTGGATCCTAATATGGCAATTTTTTTCATGTTTCTTCTCCTGACTACTTATTAAATAAAAAAGATACTCAGATAATAAATGATCGGTGCCGTAAAGATCACGCTGTCGAACCGGTCCAGAATTCCTCCGTGTCCCGGAATCAGTTTCCCGTAATCCTTGATATTATGATTTCTTTTGATTGCAGATGCGGCCAGATCACCTACCATGGAAATCAGTCCGCCCGCTCCACAGATCAAAGCATACAGTGCCGGCGACGCATCCGCGTCTGCGAAATGGCTCACCGCCGCAGCATAAAGCGCGCCCAGAAGCGCCGCTCCCACTACTCCGCCGACCGCTCCTTCCACCGATTTTTTGGGACTGAGCTTTGGAGACATTTTGTGCTTTCCAATCAGCATTCCGACACAGTAAGCACAGGTATCGCATCCCCAGGAGCAAAGAAATACGAGCCATACCAGATACGCTCCCTCCTCCGGTATCATTCTTGTCCGGTAAACATATGACAGCATCACCGCCACGTAAAAAACACCAAAAAAGATGAGCATCATCTCTTCCGACACATACTTTGGATACGAAAATACATATACTGCCATCAGAACAATCAAAAATACAATAACAAGCAGGGCAAGCCCCTGTCCGTCAATATACTGCAGGATCCTGTTTTCTCCCGGGCCTTTGACCTCAAGCCGGATCAACAGATAATATGCCGCTGCTGCTGCATAGCCGACAATTCCAGGAAGAGACGCCTGCAGCCGTCTTACTTTATACAGTTCGCTCATTCCAATCAGACTGATTAGAAGAAGCAGCACAAACAGGATATCATTTCCTGGAATAATCGTGGCAAGCGCAATAGCCACGAGCAGTATCCCGCTTAACAGTCTTGTCTTAAACATCTGCTTCTTCCTCCTTCACTTTCCCGTATCTCCGGTCTCTATTATTATATTGCAAAATTGCTTTTTCTAATTCCTCTTTCGTAAAATCAGGCCAGAGAACATCGGTAAAATAAAATTCTGTGTAGGCCATCTGCCATAGAAGATAGTTCGAAAGGCGCAGTTCCCCGCTTGTACGGATCAAAAGATCCGGGTCCGGAATTCCGTATGTATCCAGATAAGACTCAAAGAGCGGTCCATCGATCTGCTCAGGCAGCACTTTCCCCTCTTTCACATCTTCTGCCATCTTCCGCATGGCACGCAGCATTTCGTCACGGCTTCCATAATTGATTGCAATCTGGAAATTCAATCCGTCATTTTTATCCGACGCCTTCTCAAGCTCTTCGATTCTGTTGCGGATGTCATCATCCAGTCCGCTTTTATCTCCAATCACCCGTACCCGCATCCGGTTTTTCCCCGCAGTCTTCAGACAGGTTTTCATATAATTGCGCAAAAGCTTCATCAATGCATTGACTTCATCCGCAGGACGGTTCCAGTTCTCTGTGGAAAAGGCGTAAACCGTCAGGTATTTGATTCCCATTTTGTAGGCGGCCTCACAGATTCTTTCTACATTTTTACTTCCCTGTGCATGGCCGTAGTTACGAGGCATATTTTTCTTCTTCGCCCATCTTCCGTTTCCATCCAGAATGATAGCGACATGCTGAGGTATCTTCATAACACTTCCTCCTTGATAAATATAGAGCAAGGAGGCCATTCCCTCCTTGCTCCGCTTTTCCCGCCGGTTTTCCTTATACGGTCATGACTTCTTTTGTCTTTACCTCTACTGCCTTATCGACTTCTTTGATATATTTATCCGTCACTTTCTGAAGTTCATCTTCCATATCTTTGATTGCGTCTTCTGAAACTTCTGTGCCTTTTAACTTCTTGAAGGCATCATTTCCGTCTCTTCTGATATTTCTGATGGCAACCTTTGCCTGTTCACCTTTTTTCTTCACGTCCTTGGCAAGCTCTTTACGACGGTCTTCCGTCAGTTCCGGGAACACAAGACGGATTACCTGTCCATCGTTTGTCGGATTGATTCCGATATCAGATGTCTGGATCGCTTTTGTGATCTCCTTTAACATGCTTTTCTCCCACGGCTGAATCTGAATCATCCGGGCTTCCGGAACAGAAACATTTGCCACCTGCTGGATCGGAGTCGGTACTCCATAATAATCCACCGTAAGTCTGTCCAGAATATGCGGGTTAGCTCTTCCGGCACGGATTGCCGCAAGATCGCTGTCCAGACTCTTCATTGTTTTCTGCATTTTTTCTTCGTATACCTTTAATTGTTCATGCATAGATAGTTCCTCCTGTGATCTTTCTTAAACAGTCACTTTCGTTCCTGTAAAGTTCCCGCTCATGGTATTGACAATGCTGTTCTCCTCGCTCAGCCCGAATACCAGCATCGGCATTTTGTGCTCCAGGCACATGATGGATGCAGTCAGATCGACCGCCATCAGCTTCTTATCGATAATTTCCTGAATGGAAATCTCATCGTACTTCTTCGCTTCCGGATTGACTTTCGGATCGCTGTCGTAGATTCCGTCGATCGCTTTTGCAAGCAGCATCGCATCTGCCTCAATCTCGATCGCTCTTAATACCGCACCGGTATCTGTGGAGAAATACGGATGTCCGGTTCCTCCCGCAAAGAAAATGACCTTTCCCTTATTGAGTGCCTCTACCGCCGCATCTTTTGAGAAAAGGGTTGTAAAAGCGCCGCATACGAATGGTGTGAATACCTCTGTATCCATGCCTGCGAAACGGAAAATATCGGAAACATAGATACAGTTCATTACTGTGGCAAGCATACCGATCTGGTCCGCTTTGACACGGTCAATCGTTTCACTCGTACGGCCTCTCCAGAAGTTCCCTCCTCCAGTTACAATAGCTACCTGAATTCCCTGATCGACAAGCTCTTTGACCTGATGAGCTACTCCAAGGCAGGTTGCCTCGTCGAATCCTGTCTTTTTATCACCTGCAAGAGCTTCTCCGCTCAGTTTTAGCAATACTCTTTTCATGGTTATGAACTCCTTCTCTCCGGCCTCTCGGGGCCGGCTCGTATTCTATCCTTATTATATATAGATCGCCACCCGGTGTCAATTTGCATTTTTCCAGCCGGGTCAAACTATCCGGAAATTCCGCTTCCTACTCTTCCGTCAGCGCGGCAAAAGAAGTATCCGCAAAAAACGTATCCGCACTGTAGAGATACAGCACTTCATTGATGGATTCTGTCTCCATCAGTTCCGATAAGTCCCCATAATAGTATCTCGGATCGACAACGACAATCTCCCGGTAATACGGTGCAAGAAACGGCAGAAAACAATTCGCATAGGAATCTTTCAGAACTAAAAGCCGCTTATTCTCCGTAGTCGGTGTCTTGATCTTTAACAGCCCGTGATTGCCGCCGAAAAAGACCTCATACGCATTTCTCTGATCCAGCTTATCGGTGTTATAGAAGCTTCCGGTTTTTTTCTGATCATCTGTATACTCGACAATCGAAGACACCTGCTCCTGTGTCGTATTTTCATTCTTTTTGGGAATGAAGACGTCGATTTCCTCTTTCACACCGGTCCGGCATCCGCTTTTTGCGGAAAGCGTACCCTGAAACTGATCTGTCACAGGCATTTTCTCATATGTTACAGCTGAAGTGTCAAGCCCTGCCACCTCCGCAAACTGCTGGAAAGCAAGATAAGCCGCAGAAGTTGTCCAGTGATGGTCCGTCTTATAAAACAGCTGCTGATTCGTGTTCTTACGGAAGGTGTCCCTCAGATCGATTGTCGTCAGCCCCTTTCCGGTCAGTGTCTGATAAGCCTGATCAATACTGGAATCCTGATCCGCTGTCAAAGCCAGCGCCGGTAGCTTGTCCTCCAGAATCTCCGATGCTGTCGGTACAATCATTGCGTAATGCGTGATATCTTTATACTTCTCTTTCCAGGCCGCCATGGCCCCCAGCGTATTATTTACCGTAGTCTGGTCCGGCTTTTCAAACTTTTCGATCAGATAACCGTCTTTCCCGATGTAGACTCCGTTTTCCTCTACTTTGCCAAGGAGGCGGTCAAACCCGGTCTTTAACTGGATCCAGGAATCCCGGAACACAAACTGATCGTTAAAATACTCCTGATACTGCTTTGCATAATTTCCGCTGCCGACCGCCTCTGCAGTCAGTTCCGGCTTCTGCGCAAGCTCCCTGTTCTCCGTCTCCGAGACTTTCTTCGTTCCGGAAAACAGATTCACAATGGAAAGGACCAGAATCAGGATCGCAAACATAAATCCCACGAAATACGATGCCGGTAATTTCTCTTTTTCCAAATCTGACACCTCCCCTTAAAACTGCATATAGAGAAACGGCTGATAAGAATTAAATACCAGTCCGCCGATACTGAGTAAAAACATGACAAGATACACAAGCACTGTGGCAATCGTATAGCGCTCAATAAACCGCTCGGAAAGCTTCTTCAGAACCGGTCTTGCGGCCAGTACGCACAGTGCGAACAGAAGAATTCCTGTTTTTAAGTAATATCCGGCTGTCACATCGATCAATGAAGATGCTCCAAATCCAAGGAGGGAGGCAAACATTCCTGCCGCCGCATCCCAGGATGTGTTCATGAAAATCAGCCACCCAAACATGACAAGCAGCATCGTATAAGTATTGGCTGCCCATCCCGGAAGCCTGGAGACCAGATTCTTCCACACATATTTTTCACCAATCAGAATCACGGCATAATAAAGCCCCCACACCGGAAAGTTCCAGGTTGCCCCGTGCCAGATTCCGGTCAGACACCAGACAATCACAATGTTCCTCAGATGGCAGAGAACGGAGACACGGTTTCCGCCAAGCGGAATGTACACATAATCACGGAACCATCCGCTCAGGGACATATGCCATCTTCTCCAGAATTCTGTCACACTCTTTGCGATATACGGGTAATCAAAGTTTTCCTTAAATTCAAATCCAAGCATGTTTCCGACTCCGATGGCCATGTCAGAATAACCCGAGAAGTCAAAGAAAATCTGCATCGTGTAGGCAAACAGATAAATCCAGGCCGTCACCATGGACATGGAGGATCCGGAGTCCTGAATCTGGGTAATCATCATGGATAACTGATCTGCCAGAAGGACTTTTTTCGCAAGACCGAGGATGAAGCGTCTCGCACCCTCTCCAAGCCTTGACATATATACGTTGTGGGCATAGAGATCTTCTTTGATATCTGCATAGCGGACAATCGGTCCGGCAGACATGCAGGCAAACAATGACGCATATGCCATAAATGTAATCGGATCCCGTTCCGGTTCACATTTCTTTTTATACACATCAATCACATAGGAAAGATTTTTAAATGTATAAAAGGACAGACCGATCGGCAGCGTCAGTGCTGATGTAGAGAAGCCGGTTCCGAGCAATTCATTGACTGCGCCGCTTAAAAATCCGTAATATTTAAAGAATCCCAGAATAAATACATCCATCACAATGACAAAAACAAGGGATGGAACCGCACTGCGGCTGCGTTTCTGTTTTCTGCCGATATCGATCGCCAGCATATAATGCATCACCGCACTGAACAGCATTAATACAACATAAACCGGCTCGCCCCATGCGTAGAAAAAAATACTGGCCAGGGCAAGCACGAGATTTTTCCATTTTCCCGGCACCACATAAAACAGAATCAGGACAACCGGAAGAAATGCAAATATAAAATTCAGACTGTTTAAAAGCATGTCATTTCCCTCCACTGACTATTTTATCGCACTTTCAAAAGCAGATTTCCAGTCATCCGCCTGATCGCCCGCCATGTAAATTACATAGATTCCCTCCGACTGCGCATATGCCTTTTTCAGCTGCGCAGTCTGGGTGACTCCGTATCCCTCGAAGCTCTCGATCTGGCTGTCCAGACGATTGTTTACTGCTTCCTCAAACCGTCCGGCGTCCTGAGCATTCTTTGTCTTCAGTACAAGAAGCTCATCAACTGCCATCGGCGACTCCGCCTTATAGTAGAAGTATCCCTCACAGTCCTTGCTTTCTATTCCATAATATCTGCGCAGATCCTTATCTTTCATCTCTTCGATCCCGTCAAGAAGCTTTTCACTTTCAAACTCTTTCCTGATTCCTTCCACAGAGACATCCTTTGCATACCCCTGCATGCAGAGCATTCCCAGATACACCGCCAGAAATGCCGCAAAGCATACTTTGACAATGATCCCGCTCAGATCCTTTCTCCTTTTCTTTTTCATGATCAAAGTCCCGCCTTTTCTACAATATAAGATAACCACTGTTCGTAGTATTCCTTTTTCATGTGGATTCCGTCCTGCTCATACAGGCCGCTGTCTGCCTCCACAATGAAACTGCTGTCGATGTACAGGTATCCCTCATCATCGCACATCTTCTCGATGGCCTCATTGTACTGAGGACGTTTCTCACGTCCGGCTTTCTCCTTGACTTTCTCCTCCGTCATCGGAAGAATGGAATTTACACAGATCATCGTGTCCGGAAGCGCATCTTTTATCTTCTGAATCTCAGACTGGTACTTTTCGATGAACCCGTCAATATCGGAATTATACATCTGAAGATCATTGCATCCAAACTCCATGATGACTGTGGACGGCTTCATGGAAATCACTTTCTGAACCAGCTCATCGATCTCATTGACTGAGGCACCCCTCTTATAGATGACAGATCCCTCGTCCAGAAGTCCGTACACATCCAGCGCCTCCGAAAAAGAATCCCCTACTACAACGACGCCGCTGAATGCTTTCTTGATCGTCGCATTATCAAGCTCTACGACTCCATATTCATTCCGCTTGGACGTGTCAATCTCTGTCTTTTCATTGGCTCCTTCCAGATTCTCCCACTGCTTTTCCGTCTCGGATATATCCGCCTGCTCCATCTGTTCCAGCTGCTTACGGTTTTTCTCATACTGATTCGGGCGGCTCTCTTTTATCTGAACACAGACGACAATCCCGACCACAACAGCGATAACGCAACAAACTGCGATCAGGATTCTTCGTCTTAGAATTTTTTCTCTTGCACTTTTCATGAATTTATCCCCTTAGTACTATCATTTAGCTATTATTACTATTATAAGTTGTTTCTCCCTCTTACGCAACATACGGATCCGGTCCCTTCTGGAAATAAGTCTCCAGAACTGCCAGATTCTGATCCGAATGTTCAATCTCTCTGGCATACCGCCAGGCTGTCTCCCATATCTCTTCCTTTTTCATGCTTTTCCCCTGCCGGATCCATCTCGCCATACTGAGTTCATGAATCATGACAGTACTGTAAACAGCAAGACAGATCTTGGTATCGATACTGTCATCATAGACCGCCCCGCAAAAATAGGTGTAGATAAAAAACATCATCAGATTTTCACTGTACTGCTCCCATTTTCCCGGTCCAAATTTCTCACGGATCTTCTCGTAGGCCTCCTGTCCATTCTCATACAGGATTTCAAAAGCCTCGTGAATCTCCTTTTTCCAGTCTTCGCAGAGAAACTCCATTTCAAAAAGTTCTCTCAGGAAAGCGGACTTTGCTTCAAATCCGAGAGGCTCTCCCCCGCACGCTTCCTGCCGGATCTGCTCCAGCTCCTCCTCGATTCCGAAAAGTCCTCCCTCTTCCAGCGCTTTCTGGCAGACCTTTCCTGCCGTCAGGCAACGCTTCATCCGGACCTCTGCCGCCTCTTCGCGGTTTTGTATCATCCTGAACAGGATTTCCCTTATCTCATTTAAACTGGAATATAATAAGAAATCAAAAGATTCGTCCGGCTCCGGCTCGCTCTCCCCGGTCTCCTCCGTCAGAAAGGTAAGCGGCTCCTCACACTCAAGAATCATCCTCGCCGCCTCGGGACAGGAAAGGGACAATGACCACTCTCTGACATCCTCATACTCCTCCACATGTCTCGGATACATCCTGCAGGTACTGCAAAGATACTCCTCGCCAAGCTCCTCGTATAGATCACAGAGATTCTTCTCATTCAGACAGCTGCATCTCCCGTCAAACTGCAGGAATGCTCCCTCTTCCCAGTCAATGGATGTCATAAGCCGGTTTCCGAAACCACCTTCTACCCGGCTGTATTTCAAAAGAGACTCCTCATCGA
The DNA here is from genome assembly GCF_002161525.1 of Drancourtella sp. An57. Classification (NCBI taxonomy): domain Bacteria; kingdom Bacillati; phylum Bacillota; class Clostridia; order Eubacteriales; family Oscillospiraceae; genus Drancourtella; species Drancourtella sp. An57. The sequence continues at coordinate 49,219 of NZ_NFHY01000004.1, read as the reverse complement.
TCATGATCTGCCATCCGGCACAACAGGTGTCCGGGCAGCGATCTGCAATACATTGAAATTGATCATAGAAATGCGGCTTTACATACAGCATACGTTTCCCCTCTTCGCGACTTACTTCGACATCTTCTTATCTTAACGGATTTTACCTGTAATGTAAAGAACTCAGAAACAAATTCTCTCAGAAAATATGAATCTGAAAAAGGGGTGAAAAGAACCGGGTGCGACAACTGTCACACCCGGCAGATTTCTTTGCCTTCTTATACCTGCGGTCCTGCAGAAACAAGTGCTTTTCCTGCTTCGTTTCCTTCGTATTTCTGGAAGTTCTTGATGAATCTTTGAGCAAGATCCTTTGCTTTTGTCTCCCACTCGGAAACGTCAGCGTATGTATCACGAGGATCCAGAATATTTGTATCAACACCCGGAAGTTCTGTCGGCACTTCGATATTGAAGTACGGAATCTTCTTTGTTGGCGCATTTAAGATATCACCGCTTAAGATTGCATCGATGATACCGCGGGTATCTTTGATGGAGATACGCTTTCCTGTTCCATTCCATCCGGTATTAACAAGGTAAGCTTTTGCTCCGCTCTGTTCCATTCTCTTAACAAGCTCTTCCGCATATTTTGTCGGATGCAGCTCCAGGAATGCCTGTCCAAAGCATGCGGAGAATGTAGGTGTCGGCTCTGTGATACCACGTTCTGTACCTGCAAGCTTTGCAGTAAATCCTGACAGGAAGTAGTACTGTGTCTGTTCCGGTGTCAGAATGGAAACCGGAGGAAGTACTCCAAACGCGTCTGCGGAAAGGAAGATAACTTCCTTTGCAGCCGGTGCTGCGGAAACCGGACGTACGATCTTTTCAATGTGGTCGATCGGGTAAGATACACGTGTATTTTCTGTTACGCTCTTATCCGCAAAATCGATCTTTCCGTCTGCATCCAGAGTTACGTTCTCAAGAAGAGCGTTTCTCTTGATTGCATTGTAGATATCCGGCTCAGATTCTTTATCCAGATTAATGACCTTCGCATAGCATCCACCTTCGAAGTTGAAGATACCATTGTCATCCCATCCGTGCTCATCATCACCGATCAGAAGACGTTTCGGATCTGTGGAAAGTGTCGTCTTACCTGTTCCGGAAAGTCCGAAGAAGATAGCTGTGTTCTCTCCGTTCATATCCGTATTTGCGGAACAGTGCATGGAAGCGATGCCTTTTAACGGAAGGTAGTAGTTCATCATGGAGAACATACCTTTCTTCATTTCTCCGCCGTACCATGTATTTACGATAACCTGTTCACGGCTTGTGATATTGAACATAACTGCTGTTTCAGAATTCAGTCCAAGCTCTTTATAATTTTCTACTTTTGCCTTGGACGCATTATATACGATGAAGTCAGGCTCGAAATTTTCAAGCTCCTCTTTCGTAGGCTGGATGAACATATTTGTAACAAAGTGTGCCTGCCATGCTACTTCCATGATAAAACGGATTGCCATCCGTGTATCCTTGTTTGCACCGCAGAATGCATCTACAACGTAAAGCTTCTTGCCGGAAAGTTCGTCAAGCGCAATCTTCTTTACTGTTTCCCATGCTTCCTGTGTAGCAGGATGGTTGTCATTTTTGTATTCATCAGAGGTCCACCATACTGTATCTTTGGAATTCTCATCAACTACGATGAACTTGTCTTTTGGAGAACGCCCTGTGTATTCACCAGTCATGACATTGACAGCACCCAGTTCACTTACCTGTCCCTTTTCAAAACCTTCCAGACCCGGTTTGGTTTCTTCTTCGAATAATAATTCATAAGAAGGGTTATGTACAATTTCCGTCGTGCCTGTGATGCCGTATTTGCTTAAATTCATTTCTGCCATCTCACATCAAACCTCTTTTCTTTCATTATTTTACAGAAAGTAAAGCCTCTTTACTCCCTTTTACCATTATACATGATAAGTCAATGAAATCAACCAAAAAGTTTTCTTATTTAACGCAGGAAAGCGCATTTTATCGATCTGCACAGAAATTCAGACAATTTTGATTTATTATTTAGTCATTTTTTTAACAAAGTATCACTGCTTCCTGTACCGCTTTTTTGTGCGCCTTTTCCTGTCCAGCACTCTGTCGATTTCCTATCTGATTCTTCCGCTCTCCATGATCTGAGCAAGGAGCGCTTCACACCCTTCCCTCACATCCCGGTAAGTCGCATCAAAATTGCCCGTGTACCATGGGTCGGCAATGTCCTCCCCTGCCCGGCCGGTAAAATCCAGAAGCCGGCATACCTTGCCCTCCGGATCGCCATTTCCGATGATCCGGTTGATATTACGGATATTCCACGAATCCATACCGATCAGGTAGTCAAACTCCTCGTACTCCTCCCGTCTCATCTGGCGGGCGCGGTGGTCTCCACATGGGATACCGACTTCACGAAGCTTCCTCTGGGTGCCCGGATGAACCGGATTGCCGATCTCCTCTCTGCTGGTGGCAGCGGAATCAATGTAAAACTGGTCCGAAAGTCCCGCCTCGGATACCAGGTATTTCATAACGTATTCAGACATTGTGCTACGACAGATATTGCCGTGGCACACAAACAGTATTTTTATCATTTTTTTGAAACTCCTTTTTTATCTTTTAAATGCAACGATTTGCCATACTTATGCAACCAAATGTAACGATTTGCCACTTCGGCATTTTTCCCTTGAATCCGGTACTTCGAGGCATTTTCAAGCATTTTGACAACCGTTTTACAACAAATTTGTTGTAAAATTGTTGTAAAACAGCCCTTTTTTTACAACTTTGCCACCGGGGTTACCAGACCCTTTTCTGCCTTTGTACCGACTCTTCTTCACCACCAAATAACTTCTGGAACTCTTCCTGTGCATCCTCTCCGGTAAAATGAGTATAGGTATTCATAGTTACCGAAATATCCGAATGTCCCATAATGTACTGCAAAGTTTTCGGATTCATTCCGCTCTTAGCCATCTTGGAACAGAAGGTGTGTCTGCACACATGAGCTGTGATATTGGGAAGCTGCAGTTTGTAGATCCCATTATACTTCTTCACCACATGATTGAAGTAGTGCTGCCAGTGCATGGCAACCATAGGCTGATCATTTTTATCCAGATAGAGAAATCCCGCCTTCCCGTCAATAATAGGTTCCACCTTCAGGTACTTTCTGTTATCCATAATGTTCCGAAAAGCTTCCATCACTTCCGGAGACATAGGCACATCTCTCACACCTGCAGATGTCTTCGGTGGTTCGAAGGTGGTGATCATATTACTGTAGCGAACCAGCTGGCCGGTAACATGAATACACTTTTTATTAAAGTCGATATCACTCATAGTCAGGCCACAGAACTCGGAAATTCGAAGCCCTGTATTGAACAGAATAAAGAATCCTTCATAGTACTTGCTGAAATGCTTATCATTTTTTACAAATTCCAGAAACGCTTTTTCCTGCTTTCTTGTAATAGCATCTCTTGTTGTACTGTTATTTACAACTACAGTGTGTAGCTCAAAAGAAAATGGATTTTTGGCAAGCAGATCATCCTCCACTGCCATCTGAAAAGCTGGCCTCAACACACCTCGAATGGTATGAATGGAACTGTAGCCCCTTCCGTCTTCCTGCTGAAGCTTGATCAGCCAGACCTTGGCATCCGAGATCTTCACCTTATCGATTCGAAGCTTCCCAAAGGATTCCTTTGCCAGAATACGGAGAACTGTTTTGTATCCCTGTCTGGTGCTCTCTCGAACACCAATTTTCATTGAAACATACTTCTCTACCAGTTCATAAACGGTCAGATCTCCTCCAAAAGCCTTGATTCCTGCATTAATCTTTGCCTGGAGCTCCGCTTCCAGTTCTCTTAATGCCGGTTTTCTGATTCCTCCTGGTGGTACTTTATCTGTTTTTTCTAAACGGTTGCTGTATAAATATCTGTGTTTTCCGCTGAAGTCCTTATATTTAAAGACATAACGGCCATCAATTCTTTGACTCTCTCCAGTACGCAAAATACGGCCTTTCTTATCTCGTCTTTTTTCGATCATAACGCTCCTTTCCAGAGAGTCCCGACACAGATATTATACCATATCGGGGCTCTCAATTCTACAACATGGTGTCATTTCTAACCGACACTTCATGGCAGATTTAGATCATCTCTGCCCTGTCGATAAACTGTTCAAATCTTTTTCGCTTAATCATGATCCTTTTTCCGTTCATCAACAGAAAATCTGCATCCGGATAATCTTCCAGGATCTGACGGAACTTTTTATCCCCAATATGAAAATAGGCACATGCTTCACTCACTGTTAACGTATATTTCTCCCAAAACGGGATATTCTTTTCCTGCATCATCCATACCTCCCATAAATAAATGACCGGCTTTTCCTGCTGTATCCACACTGCAGCAATAATAGGCACGGTATTGAAACAATTCTTCTTGGTTCCTCATCTATATCTGTGCTTATGAAAAAGCTTCCTCTTGCACCAGAAATCCTTAAAAAGCTTCAAAAAAACGACTTTTGAGTTTCTTCAGAATTCTTCTCTTTCTTCCAATGACCTGGTTTCTGGTTAGTCCATATTTTTCTGCCATCCGATTCAAAAACTTATTTTCTCCCTCAAAATATTCAAGAATAAATTCTCTGTCTTCGGGATCAAGCTCCGCCAATACTTCGTGAAGTTTTTCCAAATCCATCTGATGAATCAGATCCTCTTCAACATTTACAGACGGATCCGCGATCTCATAGGTTCCTTTCTCTCCATCTCTTCCATAAAGATCTTCCATATGCCATACTTCACAATTCAATTTGTTTCTGGTTACTTTTTCTCTGTACAGCTTCTGATACTGTGCATTAAACATTCTTCTGATTTCCGCTGTCTTCTCCTCAGATAATCCTGCCTGCTGGCATGCAATTTCATACTTATAAAGCATTCCTCGTCCTTTCCCAAGCATTTGCCGGGGAAAGGACTTTCTACTGTCCGTACGAAGCAATCGAGGTTGGAGCTGGCAGCAAAACAAGCATATTTATACACAAAGAAAAGCGCCGTCGAAATAAGTCGAATAAAAGGATATGGTTATCCCATTACTCAATGACTTGCTTCGTACGGCGCTTGGTAGTTTATCCGATCAATGACCGGCTCCGCTTGCTCGATTAAAAGTTCGTTTTATATGGTTCCTTATGAAATTTTATATTTACCGTTTCATGCGTCTGATTCCCTCATGAGAAATAGAATATCTCTTCTTGAGGCTTTCGTTTTCAGCTGATCTGAAATAACCGGACGATTATGTTCTGTGTGCCAGGCTCTTTTCACAGAAAGATACGGCACCTTTTCATCCAGAAACGCACAATCCCATTTAAGTCCCAGGATTTCTTCTCTCCTGAGTCCCGCATATAATCCAAGCATTACAAACACATAGGGCGGCAGGCCCTTGATCGCATCCAAAAGCATTTCCACCTGCTCATCTGTCAATGGTGGCTTCTCCTTCTCAGGAATACCTCCCCTGGAAGGGATTCTCTTCGTTGGATTCTCCCTTATTAAATGGTTGTCCTCTGCTGAATAGAAAATGCACTTCAACAGCATCACCACGGAATGATATACCGATTTAGATTTCTTTGAAACCGGCACCAGTGCCATCTTGATATCATCCTGCGTCACATCAGCCATGTACATATCGCCCAGCGGCTGAATGATAGAGTTTTTTACCTTTGACGTGTAATCTAACATTGTCGTATATCTGACATGGGCCGACTGCATGTACAGCCATTTTTCAGTATACTCCTTTACCGTTGGTGTCTTCTGCCTGAAGATTTTATCCTCAATCTGTCGCTTCGCTTCTTCTACCTTATCATAAAGCTCTTCCCTTGTTTTTCCGTAAAGAGCAACTCTCTTTCCATCCGCATCTCGAATTCTGGTTCTATAATAAATCACCCCATTATGCACTACTGTTCCGTATTTCGGAATCTGACGTCTTCTAGCCATTCTGTCCCTCCATTCTTCCCAGCACTGTAATTATTGTTTAACATGTGCCGGGAGTTCTATCCATGTTGTCGATTTCTATACTCTTCTCTTTCTGTAGGTTGGAGTATTATCCAGAGGTCTTGCACGATGAGTGCAGCGAGCAACGTATTCCTGTAATGCTCTCTCTGTAAAATACACACATCCATTCTCCACATACTGCACATAGGTAATATGAACACAGCTACGTGCCTGATCCAGTGCTGTAACACTGATTCCCAATATTTTTGCAGCCTCTTTTCGGCTAATTAATTTTCCACTCTATGTACCTCTTTCTCAGTTATTGTTTCTGGAACCGGAAGCTCTTGCATCCACACTACTATAGCTCCGGAATCCTTGCCAGGTTGTTAAACCTTCTATATAATCTGTGGTCACATTTTTTTGACTGCATTTCCACTTTTTTGAAACTTTTTTTGCTTTTTAAAATAATTCTCGGAGCAAACCTACGATTTTGTGCATTCTTGTATTGGCCTGCTTTTTGGAAAGTCCATAATGGACACAGAGTGCATACAGAAATTTCCCTTCTCCTTTTCCTTCAAAGTATTCCATGATGAAGCAGCTGTCTTCCTCGTCAAGCATAGCTAACACCTCATGCAGGCGTTCCAGCTGCAGCTTGTGCATTACAATCTCCTCAACATCCATATCAGGATCCGCCACCTCGAGGCTTCCAACCTCTCCATTCGGTCCCATCATTGCGTCAGATGACAGAATCTCAACGCCATATTTTTTTCTTGCCTGTTCTTCTCTGTATTTTGCCTGGGTTAATGCGTGGAGTCCGTTATCAATCTTTTTGATGTGCTCCTCAGTTAAGTTCTCGTTTCTGCAGATTCTTTCGTATTTGTAAATCATAAAAGTCCTTTCCCAAGCATTTGCCGGAATCAGGACTTCTACTGACCGTACAAAGCAATCGAGATTGGAGCTGGTAGCAAAACAAGCATTTTTGAGCATAAAGAAAAGCGCCGTCGAAATAAGTCAAATAAAAGGAATATGGTTATCCCATTATTCAATGACTTGCTTCGTACGGCGCTTGGTAGATTATCCGATCAATGACCGGCTCCGCTTGCTCGATTAAAAGTTCGTAATTGTTATTTTGTTTTTTATTTGATTATTAGCGAATCATGCCTCTGTTCTGATACGGACCGGTATAAGCATAATTCTTTCTTTTCATCCTGCGGAAATATGCAGGACTAAGTGGTCCTTCAAATTTACACTTGCGACATTTGACATACACAACTTCCGTCTGCGTCAGTGGTACATCCGTTACCTTAAATCCACAGATCGGACACCTCATCTCCCTGGAGCCAACCGCTTCAGCCGCTTCCATTGACAGAAGAAGCTTCCTCTGAACTTCTTCACTGGGTATCGGATACCTTGGATTAAATTTTAATGCTGCCTGATTCAACTGATCACCTCCGTCATCAATACAGCCTCTACATATTCACTGATGGGATGATACTCCACCATCTGCAGTTCTTTGATTCGGATCAGGAGCGCTGAAAAGGATACTCCGATCTGTGCTGCCATTTTCTTTATAATCATCCGATCTTTTGGAGCGAATACTTCGTCCCCAAAGATCTTAAGCTTGTTTCCATGATTAAAATCCTTCAATGCGGCCGCAACAATGAAGTACGGCATCAGAAGTGATGCTGCAAGCTTATCTGCCTGCGCTTCATTCCAGTTAAAATGCGACTTCATCTCGGCCACCGAATACACACGTTCCGCGTCAAAGGTTCGCTGAAACTGTGGCACCGGATTGTGGCGACCAAGAATATGATGGGCCACCTCATGTGCAATGGTAAAGCGGCGTTTCCCGCTCTCTCTTTCCTTTCGAAGATCAGCCTCCACAACGATTATTCCCAAAGGGAAAAGAAATGGAACAGTCCTGTTTCCTCTTTTTATCTTCAAAGGTGTAATTCCGTCTGACAGAAATCCAATCTTATCAAAATCGTCTTCTGCAAAAGTTTCATATACAACATTAAGTCCCATTGAGTTTGCAATGCCTTCAATATCCACACACCTTGGAAGGCCTGCAGTTCCTGACTTTTTCAGGTAGGTCAGAACTACCCCTGTCCCGATCTCATCCAGCTCTCTGTTTGGTATAAATTGTTTCAAGATGAATCAGCCTCCGTATGGGCTGGATCATCAATCGTATAAACATACCATGAAGATCCTAGCCGATATATATTTTTTACCGCACTACCTATCAATATGGTGTAGCGAATTCCTTCAAATTCATCGTTGACCGGCTCAGCCATATGGATGACTCTTTTTATATCCCAGGTTCGTCCATCATTCCAGAATATCTTTAACGGAACGATAGACCCATCAGCATAAGTGATGCTTTCTACGCTGACGTACACTTTTTCCATACACATCCCCTCCAGATCAAATAACTTTCTGATATTCTCATACATGTGCCTTTGCAGGTCTGCAGTGCTCCTCCATGCGGAATACCGGAATTCGGATTGTATTACCGAATTGTTTTGACTTTGTCATGGAACCACATTTTTCACACTCCATCCAGCCGTCAGTTTCTTCCAGATAGAGGTTGTGATTCACGTGTCCACATATGGGGCATTTTACATCATACTGTTTCATCGGCTAACCCTCCTCAAAGTTACATCGTCTTGATCACATGACTTAGAACTCCCTGACAGATCAGTGTGCTGACCAGGATCTTCTTATCCGGATAAACCTCCTGGTTCATATACTCAAGAACAACTTTATTGGATTCCTTATCAATCCCTGCATAACGTTTCAGCGTGTTCTCATTGTTTTCATCCAGTGTAACCACGATATCTCCAAGCTTCGGCTCTGCATTCTTTCTGATGATAAGTGTGTCACTGGATTCAATGCCTGCATCCACCATGGAATCCCCTTTCGCCTTTAAAATATAAAAGGGTCCTTTACCAAAGATGGCTGTTGGAAGTGATGTCCGGTAAAGAAGGTTTGCTTCTTCCAGAGCGGGCTCACCACAGTGGATCTCTCCGACAGCATCTACCTGTTCCGAATCAATCAGGATCTTATCCAGTTCCCGGACAGATACCTTTCCATCCTGATAACGGATCAGTCCCTGCCTGTCCATGGCTACGAGATAGGTGTAAGCGGTGCTACGCACAACCTCCATCGCATTGGCAATCTGCGTGATCGTCGGCATCGCACCAGCATTCTCCAGATAATATTCACTGATATACTGCTTTATCCTGTTCATTAGCTCCGGGTCCTTATGTCTCATAAAAGGATCCTCTCTTTCTAAGTTCTAATGCGAACAATTTGTTTTCGATAGGACTATTATAGAACGTATGTTCTGTCTGCGCAACATGTTTTTTGCAAAAAGAAAAGAGGTGTCGCCGTATAGCAACACCTCGCATACCTTACTTCTCATTTTCAGAGAAAACACAAACGTTTTTTGAATAGAATCTATCTTATCTAGGGGAAGACATTCTATTACATCGCCAAGGATCTGCTGAATATCAAGATCTGAAATAGAGTAACCAATAAATATGATGGGATATTCGAGGACACGATCTTGATAAAGAACTGTTAGATTTCAATTCCATAAATTCGTTAGTCTTATGACTTCCACTGTTTCTTCTATTCCCTCCAAGTCAACTGGAGATTTTGAAACAAACACATATTTATGGCAGTTCATTCCTGTTGCCTTTACCTGTTCGATTTCTTCTCGAACGATTGCCGTCGGAATTGTTTCTTTTCGGAATTTAACTTCATAAAAAACATATCCGTTTTCGTCCTGTGTTACAACATCAAATTCTCCGTTTCTTTTCTCTGACGGGATGTCATAGTAGTACTTTCCAATTTTCTCAATCACCGGAGAAATCTCTCCTGCCCTGTTCTTTCGGATCAAGTACTGCTTACAGATTTCTTCGAAATAATGCGGAACGTAGAAGGATTCAAAATCCTCGCGGATATATTTCTCATAAAAAATTGACGGATCCATGATCTTTCTTTGCGAAGCATACCGGAAAATATACCGGTAATAAAATGCTGAAAGTGGATCACTGATATGGTAGCTTGCTTTTCTTTTATTTCTCTCATCATTAATCGGCGTTCTTTTCTCGACCACCTCCATCTTAGAGAGTTTATCAAGTACGTCCACTAATGTAGGACCACTGGATACATGAGATTGATCGAGAATATCTTTATACTTGGTATATCCCCTGGACAAAGCTTCAAATACCTCGTTTGCGTTTGTAATTTTGGAGATTTCTGCGTTTAAGTACATGGAAACCTCATTTTCCAAACGCGCCTCTGGAGCCACCAAAAGTTCCAGCAGGTTCTCTTCAACAGAAATGGAATCATCCACTAAACGATTGTAATATGGGATACCTCCAAATACAGAATAAATCTTTATTCGGTCCTCCTCGGAAAATGCCGGATAAAACTCTGTAGACTCATAATAATCCATAGGCTTTAGGTTGATCGTAAGATCAATACGGCCATACAAAGGATTAGAAGGTTCCATCAGATTTCTCATGATTTCTACAAATGATCCCAAAATAATAAATGTGAGTTTTGCAGAGTCTCTGTATTTATCAATCATCGCCTGCAGAATGCTGTCCATTCCCTTGATGTTTTCTCTCAGATAAGGATATTCATCCAGGACAAAAATCATATTCTCTTCGCATGATCTTTGAAAGATGTACTCAAGAACCTCCTCTATGGATTGATATCCAAGTTTTGGAAGATGTAACTCTTCCGATAAAATATTGCAGATTCCCTGTGCATTGCTTTCTTCTGCCACCTGCTTGCACTCATAATAAATGCTTTGGCACGTTGTACTTTTGAGAAGCTGCTTCACCAGCTCACTTTTTCCCACCCGTCTTCGACCATAGATCAAGACGGTTTGCATCGCTTCCTCTTTATTAGTGTTGGCAATTGCTCGATTAAGCTTTCTCAGCTGTTCCTTTCTCCCAATGAATTTCATTTTATTCGGTCACCTCCGACTCGGTTTCGTTCGAATATATTATAACATGTTTTTGTGTTTTTTCAATTCTTATTCGGTTTGTTCCGACTCGATTTTATTCGAATAACTATTTTCAGATATAATGAACCATACACAACTATGAGCTATCTTTCAGATATGCGAAGGCACATGTCTAATATCTAGATACTCCCCTAATTTTCTCCTACTTTCTATAGTTGATTAAGTGCCTTTTGAAGCATTTCTCTATATTCATTACGTGTTTCAATTGGACTCTCGATCACGATTTTCCCACCGGCTCCAAACACCCAGCGATAAAATGTAGGCCCTGCACAGACCTTAACCGTTGTCCGGAACTGCTCCTCACCAACGCTGCGAGTCTTGATTTTCATACCGAACTTATCTACCACAGACTTCATACAGCAGTTATCGCAGAGTAATGTCACGTCAACTGCTTCATCTGTAGAGAACATACGGAAGACTTCGGTTGTATATTTGGATACATCATAACCCTTCGGCTTCTTAACAGCCTTCTCGGTCAGTAGCTCCGGCTGTTTCTTGATACGGTCTACTCGATAGGTACGAACAGCTTCCCTCTCATCACAGTAACCGGTCAGATAGTAATAGTCGCCATCCCAGATCAAATCAAATGGGCTGACTGTATATGGCTTTCCATCGTTCCTGAGCACTTCCTTCTTCTTACCATTGAGCTCAGAGTAATAGAAAGAAATCTTCACGCCGGTATTGATGGCATCATTGATTGCATCCACAATGTAATAGCCTTTTTCATTCTCTGACTTCACACGACCGGTGATATGCACAGATCTCTTTAACTTATCTGCATTGGTCTCGCTGGTCAAAGAGATCAGCTTTTCAATCAGGCTCTCACTCTTCTTCTCCGTAATGAACTTGGAAGACTGCACTGCATCAATCAGAAGCTTTAACTCCGGCACAGAGAACTTGCGGTCTGCCAGGTAATATTCCCAGGCGCGCTTACGCTCTCCGATAATCTCAAATCCAGCTGCTCGAAGCAAATCAATATCCTTTGGCACGGTGGTTCTATGCACAAGAATATTGTGCTGCTCCATCATACGGTCGGTAATCTGCTTTGTAGAAAGGGTATGGTCCTCATCAGTCTGGGTCAGAAGCATCTGGTAGAGATACAGGATTCGAAGTCTTGTATCGTTGTCCTCTGCCTTTGGTTCAATCACTATTTCTGTTTTGGTTGCCTGATCAGCTAAGATAACATCAGCAATCACCTGCGCTGCAAGCCTGGAACCAAGCTCATTTGGATGGCAGCCATCCTCAGCAAAGATATCCTGCTTATCAGCTTCCTCATAGAAGCGCTTGCCTATATCCGCAATCAATGCTTCGTTCTGATTGGCAGCCTCATGATAAGCATCATACATCTTCTGATACATCTCATCATAATCCATACCGAAGGATTCCAGCTGCTTGCCGCCCTTCTGATAAGCCCAGGTAGCATACAGAACCGGTACTGCTCCGTTGGCACGGATCCGCTCGCACAGCAATGCAGTATTGTTCAGAAAGCTTTCCCTGGAAGTGATCGGGCCGTTGCTCATCTCCTGAAGAATTACATAGTCCCACTTCTCATTCTCCAGAGCCGCCTGCGTCATTCCTCCCATCTTAGTGTCAGGATTCAACTGCTCGGCAAGGCGTGCTCCACCACGGGTATGCTGGACCACTTCGGCATCTATTAAGTTGGCTAGGGTTTCTGGCATGTTGTTTGCAAAAGTAAAACTATTGCCAAGCATTAAGATTCTCATATTTAACATTCCTCGTTATTACTCATTAACAATGCTAAACAGCGAGTTCTCTCTTCTGGATTTAATTTCTTAAAATAGAAAACCACATCTTCAATCATTGCTTTACTTACAATTTGGTCGGCTTCTACTTTCATTTTCTCAACAGCTTCTATTGTTTCTTGTTTTAAAAATGCTGGTAAAATTCGGGTGTTATCCTTCCATATATGTATTTCTTCTCTTGTCTGGTTTCCTAAAGTAAGATACTGAGTTCTCCATACATGATCCTTTGTATCGATTGCATTTTCTGCACTCGAAATAACATCTTCAAGAACTGCATTAACATCAAAATCTAATTCTGCATTAGAGTATTTATTTCTTAATGAAGCAATTTCTTTCTGTAATAAATTTCTATCATTCACAGCTTCCTTCAAAACATTAATATCTGATACAAAATTATCTAAGGCTGTATTAAGTTCTTCAAAATCCTGCAAATCACGAGTAGCCATTCGATAGTTCATTACCATAGCAATGCAACTTTGGACATTTTCAATATCTTCTAATGTTTGTGCATTAGCTAAATCTTCCCAGATATTTTCCATATCTTGTTGCATTCTCTTTTTAGCAGAATCGAGTTTTTCTACACATTGATCCAATTGTGTATGTAATCGCTTTCCATCATTTCCTAAGGCTAATTCGTATTTTGATAATCGTTCTAACAAATCCTTAGCCTTTACAAGCATATCAGAAACGTCCGTATAATTTTTGGTGGATACTTTTTTATATGCAATTAAATACTTTTGTCCATCCGAAAGCAGTTCCTGTCGGCTTCTAATTTCATCCTTTTTAGCTAACTCAGCATCACCTTTTGCTGACAATTTCTTTGCATAAGTAGCAAATCCAAAGTTCACTAATTTCTCATTGCACCGCTTAACATGCTTTTCAAACTGAGTCATTGCTTCTACAGATTTACAATGAATAGTACCCTCCAACCAATTTTCAAAACACGTGTCAACGATATTTCTTGCCTCGTTTCCCAACTCTGATAACCGATTTCTATATTCTTCGCTGATAGTAAAACCATTTTCATTAAATATTGAATATAAAGGAATTTCATCGATTGTCTCAAGTGCAACTAGCGCATTATATACATTACCTCTTTCGTGCGCGGTTTCGAGTTCGTCTTCAACCTTAACAATACTGTCATCCCAATCTTTTCGGGCTCTAGCTGCGATTTCAAATCTAGAATTGGCTAATTTGTAATTTACTTCAAGAGGCTCCGGTACTCCGTTATCATCAGCAAATTTCTGAATTTCTCTCTGCAAACGAATTACAGCATCTAAGTCTGTCGTTGCATCTAAGCGATTAAAATATTGCTGGAATTTGGCTTCAATAGCATTAGTATCAATTAAAATCAATTTGGATGTTCTGATTAAGTCCATATTGATTTTTTTATCCTTGATAATAACTTCATCTTTCCAACGAATAATGCTGTTTTGTGAGCCATTATAGTGGATTCTTACACAGTAGCTATGATTTGCAAGTAATACTGCAAGCATCATCAAAGCAGACTCTTCACTCAAGCCATACGGCGGATAACAATATTTTTCTAAAAATTGAACACAATCATACTGTTTAGAAGAGTTCAAATCACTTACTGCTTCTTCATATACAGCTCTAGCTCTAGATTCTGCTGGTGGCATAATAGCATAGTTTGTGCTAATACATTTCCAAGAAGTAGCACTGCTTTCCATTAGCACTGCTGTAATCTTACTCCTTACATCTGATGTAAAATCATGAATAGTGTCGTAATTTACATTATTTGAAAGAAGCATTTTAACGATTTGACAATAATATTGACTTCCTTTTCCTGTAAAATTATTCGAAGCAGTTAACAACCCGTCAAAATTAAACGAAACGACTTTTGGATATATACCTTCAAACACTTCTGTCAACTCAACCTGCAGACGCTTTTTCAGTTGAATTATTTCGTCAGGATATATGCACTGTCTTTGCTTTTTCAACATCTCAAATTCATTTCTCAAGATATCTTCAGCTTGGTTATAGTCATCAGAATATGCTCTAGAATACATTTGACGGATGCTATCATCCATCTGATCCAATACATCGTAATTCTTCAAGGCAGATGCTAAGCGGTCCTCAGAATCATTAAGCAACATCAGCAATATTGGCGATCCTTGGAGTTCTTTAGCAAACATATGTAAGCGTTCAACGTATTGATAGTCAGTATCTTTATTTACATAAATCCATATTAATCTGCCTTTTGGCACTGCAGCACTCACGCTTGCCTTCCAAGTTTTCTTGTATTCTCCAATTAATTCTTTTGATACGTCTTCTGCAAGAAGAACCTCCTGTGAATACTTCCACTCATTTGTAAGTATTTTATGCGTTGTACCAAAAGATGTTTCTTGCGGTTCGCTAAGCTCTCCTATTTCTAGGACTTTTGCAGTCTTAAACATTGCTCTAAAATCTGTTTTCCATGTAGCTGCAATTCGTTTCTTTTTGATTTTGTATTCATGAGCACCACGAGAATCTTCCATAAAGTCAAAACATCCTGCATGCTCATCAAATCCAAGTACTGCATACTCATTTTCAAGAAGTTCTAATTCGTCTTCTAATTCTGAGATGGTGAGTCCTGAACATAAAATCAATGCTTCTTTCGCATCTTCATAATCGCGAGTTTTAAACTTCAGAATACGTGCAATTAAGTTTGCTCTCAAAACTGCCAACGAACGATCGGAAAGTTTATCTCCTTGTTTTCTTAAAATATTATCATATCGAATACAATGCTGAGACAACTGTTTACCGTTTATCTCTGATGACAACATTTCTTGATACAGATCGCCACACATCAACTCTTCAGGAAGTACCAACGGTATTCCATTTTCAATTGAAGAATCCGCAATTTCTGCTATATACTGACTTATCAAAGTCATCGACGATCTATTTTGAAGATAATCTGATAATTGCGTAAGCATAAATGTAGCCAGCGGGTGCATCGGATAGATTCCTTCAACAATCACTTTTCTAAACAGTGAATAATCTGCCCACACACCACTTAATGACAGCCAACGATTCATCTGGGAATACAACTCTTCCCATTTTATTTCATTGGACTTCTGCCACTCAACTATGGTACTTTCAAACGCATCTCGGTTATTTCTGTATATTAAATTTGCAAATACAGTTTCCAGGTTTGATGAAATATGATATTTATCACTCTGGTCGTATCTACCGATATATCTACTAATGTTTCTTGTTTGATCAACACGAACAAGATAACTCTTAATATCTGACTGAATAAAATTAATAACCTGCAGAGCACCATCTGCGTCTTGAGCCACCTCAAAAATTTGTTGAAGGGCAGAATCTCCTGATTTTCCTGCATCAGATCCAGATGCATATTCTAGGTATCGACCAAACTCATCAAATAAAATTATCACGCGATCAAACTGGCCATTTAATCCGCAATACTCTGACAAAAGCATTTCCAAAATAGAACGTGCAGATATGCCTTCGTCCCAACTTATCTCTTTACCAGTAATCTGGCGATACACATTATTAACAATTTCGAATGCATTATCATCAGTGAGCAGTTTTTCTTTAATTTTTTCAGTTAATTGACTTCCCTGCTCTTTCCAGCCCAATTCTCTTGCACTATTCTCAAACAATTCAAGCTGTGAATCTTTATTACGTTCAAAAAATAAACTTGCCGTTTCAACCGTTCTATTAAGATTACGTAATCTATCATCGCTTAGTCCATATAAACATAAGCTTTTTTGAGCCGCTCGAAGAATCTCGTAATGAAGATTAAAATCTCTCATTCCATTTATTACGAGAACAAAATTTCTATCTGTACATATTTCTCTGATTTCAGAAGCCGCTTCACTGTCTATCTTATTGATATTGTCAATGATTTTGGCAAATGTTTCAGGCATGTAGCTTGCCCCAGAAAACAATTGGCCTAAAGTAACAGCCAAATGTGATTTTCCTGTTCCATAATCTGCAATAGCTAATGAAAGCGGATTAGATGAATCCTCAAACTTTTCCGCTAATGTTTTTACTAAGCTAATCGTATCAATGGTTTTATTCTTTGTTTTAGACTCCACTCCATAGTAGTCTTTTCCATGAAACACAAAGTTTTCAGCTACCTTTGCAGCCTTTTCCGGCACGTAAAACCAGTCTGCTTGTACTGCGCCTTCAAAATACAAATCTTTTCTAAAGGCTATAATATCTCCAATTCTCATGGCACTTCCCCCATTAACACAGTTCACTGTACAGTAATTCTATTAGTGATTCTGTATCTACAACTCGTCGTACCGTAAAAGGGATCATCTGACGATTCAATACTATCAACCCTTTACTCGCCATCATTTCTAATGCCTGATACTCTTCTTTTTCACTCCATCCAAAAGCATTTTTAAATCCAATTTTCTTTAAGTGTTCAGATGTTATTTCCGATATAGATGCCAATGTCACTTCAGTTGAATCTGCATTTTCTAACCATTCTTTCCAGTATTCGAACAAAACGTAAGCATACAAATACACGAAGTCCCCATCTAGTTTTTGCGCATTTATCTGTATTTGGTCACCACTAATACCAACTAAGTTTAATGAACTAAACAAATCCTGATAACAACCATTAAATGGTGCCATTTTCACACCTGTTCCAAACTGCAGTTCAATCTCTTTTTCGAATTGCTTAATGGTTAACGAATTTCTGTATTTAGGAAATACAGAATGGATAATATACGCCCACAACTCAGCTCCTCCATAAGGTCGAACGATCATGCAATGCATCATCAATAACGTTAGTTTCTCTAATAATCCGCTATCCTCGTCCCTAATACATTCTCCAAGCGCTGTATATTCCAATTCATACTTTCCGTCACATTTTTGTTTTTTTATCAATCCCATATACTCTGCATAAGAAATAGTTGGTTCAACTTTTCCACTGCTTTTTCCTGTTGGTATACCAGTTTGGTTTGATATTTCCTGAATATCCAATCCATTACAACATTCAATTTCAGACAATAATCCGCTAATATACTGTCTTTCTGGTTTAAATGTTTGATGGAAGTTTAAGTTTGTTCTAGCCAAATCAAATCCCCCAATCCGTGTATAGGGCGCATAAACACCCCATACACCTATCAATCTCTGTTTTCAAAAGGTGTTACATTTGTTATTGTTGGACGGCCTATTCCAAATTTTCCATCTTTTTGAATTCGACTTCCTACCACAATGCACTGTCCTTTTTTCAAATTCGTCAGAGGTGCTCTCCATTCGTTAAAGTCTGTTGGATTCAACTGTTTCGCCATTGCAACAATTTCTTCATCCGTCGGCTTAAAGTATAATTTAAACGCTGATTGCATTAACCTTACAATTTCATCTTCTGACAGTATCTTTAAGGATTGCGTTGCATACCATGCAGACCATCCAAACTTTCGTCCTTCCGTCAAAATCATTCCGCTTGGTGAAGAAAGTGAATGCGAGAGATTCTGCGCCTCATCAAGAACAACTGTAAATGGTTTATCCTTACTTCCGTATTTTTTAGTATAATGCCACATATCCCAAAGTAGGAATTCTGTAATAATAACCTGAATATCTCTAACAAAATTTGTTAGCTGGAATATTGTAATCGTACCTTCATCATCATATAAAACATCTTTCCACTCGAAATTATCTCCAGTAAATTCGACGCTATGGAAGAATGGAGCCATTTTAGATACAACCGATTTTGCAGATTTATTACTACTTTCATTGAGTTCTTTTTCAAGTAGCTGCATATTCATTGCATCGCCATATTTTTCCAATCCCACTCTACATGCATCAAACACAGCTGCAAATTGCTGTTCTCCGAAGCTATATACATGAGTCAAGATATTAGCAATACGCTGAGCAATATCTGCTATTTTTTCAGGTGCTTTCATTCCAGCTACTTCAATTTCGTTACGCTTGAACGGATTAATTGGAACACCTTCAAAGTAAACAACTTTATTGACAATACGCCCATCCATTTTTTCCAGGAACTTCTTCTCCAACTGATCAGGTCTAAAACCTTCTGTGTAATCAAATATGACTGTAGATACGTTTGCTTTTGAAATCTCATACAGCATAGTTTGAATACTATAAGTTTTTCCTTGTCCTGATGTACCTGTGATTAACAGGTGTCTATTTGCCAATTGCGAATTTCCAAATTCCCAATACACATTATTTCCCGAGCGATCTGTTCCGATGTTTACTCGTGTAGATTCTAATGTTTTTTCCTTCTTTCCTTCTATTTCCGGTTTGTTCTCATCTTCTACCTGAGAAACATTATCATTACTTGGTTTGCTGTCCTCTCTATCTACTTCGCTATCACTTACTTCCTTATCATCGCTACGTTTTACATCTGATTCCACATTTTCAGGGACAGATGAATCCTGTGATACCTCATCCAATATCGAGTCTTCAATATTTGTTGGTAGTTTCTTTTCTAAAAACTTCTTTCTGCTTCGAGAGTTCATTTCTTCTAGCTCTCTTAAAGCCGCCTCTTCCAACGAAGTAGACTCATTACAATCATCTTCATCACAAGGTGCTATATCTCGCTCAATAATGTTTACGAACTCTGAAGATTCTTGTCCAGATAGTATTCCTTGGATCATAAGCTGTGGAATATTGTAGACATTGATGTTTTCAGGAGTTGTTTCTAATACTTCCTGACTACCCTGCATATCAAACCAATATCCTAATACTTCTCCATTCCACTCAATCGAAAACTTTCCATCAAGTACAGCACGAAGCTTACTTGACAAATCACCGAACTCCTCCGAATTATCAGTAAAAGTTACCTGTGCGAACACTAACGCTCTATACAGCTGTGAGAACCAGTATCTTCTTTCAATTGAATCTGATTTTGGATCAAAAACTCTTTGTAACTGTTCTAAGCCATGTAAAACCTGCATTTTTGCTTTTGCAATATGTGCAGATGCCTTACTAAAACTAGATATTTTGCATTCAATAACGGTTGCTTCTAGTTTTAGTTCCTCATCGTCCGATGGAACTACCGAAAGCATTAAGAAATCGGGTCTACTTGAGGAATCATCTTCATTACTGAACCAATGCTTATATGAATCTAGGTGAACGATAATTCTCAAAGCGCTCTCAGCATATTTTTTCTTTTCACGCATAGATGTTAAAACATATGCCATGAATTCATTCACGTTATTATCACGTTGATTGATTGCTGATAAAAGACTTATACCATCAAGGCAACTAGCTTCGTTTATCACCTTACCCACAACATCATCTATTACATCCTTTTTCCAATGGAATAGCTGATAAAGCCTATTAGCCAATCTTTTTTTCACCGTATCTAATATTGAATTTCGTGCAGTGATTGTCAGATTATATTGTCCATAGGTTCCTTTTCCTGTACTAAATCCAATAATTGAATATTCACCCTCTGTATTATTTTTAAGCAAAGCACCATCCATTACTCGATCCACACAAACCACCCAATATGATTTTTTGTGCAAAAGATTTATGATACTTTGAGTTTCCTTTTCCAGACTAGATTCTCTGACAGCAATGTACTGTGTAGTCGGCACTATTTCAGCGTTTCTGCGATATCTCACCACTTGAGTGTGATTAAATGCAGCACTGAACTGAGGTTGTGATAACTCTATCCTTCTCTTTTTTGACGTTTTTGATAGCGGTGATGGCTTATATACGATTGGAAAACGACAATCACTAGCCAAAGATGTATATGTGTCGTAATTTGGAATAAATGAAAATGTATTTACATGAAGCAAGTCCATATTAAACACAATATCATTATTAGGATTCAATAACCTGTCTAATTCACTCTTAGAAGTCCATTCATTCAGATAGGTACGAATATATACATTATTATTTTGAGCAAAATAGTCGTCCATCCAATATGCTAAATAGTTACGACCACCTTTGTTCTCCGGTTTAACCAGAATTGTCATTTTGATGCTAATAATCTGCTCTTCATTCTCCTTACGCAACTCTTCGGTATAATGATATACGGCAGCAATAATTGGCTGAAGTTCCGTAGGATTAACAAAAACCAAACTCATACTATACTTCGCAGAAGGCAGCGCTTTGATATAGTCCTTTAATACATCATAAATCATTTGCGAATCATCACTCATTCGCGTAAATTCGCTCTTATTAAAGTCATCGTCATAGATGGCTTCCTTTTTTATCAAATCCTTTACTCGAGCTTTTACCTCATTTGTCTTGTTGCTATTTCCATATACGGAGTACGCACCATATGCACCTATAATTCCCAAATAGTCCGCACTTGCTGCCGGGAATAAATCTACAGCTGATTGTATTTCTGTCGTTCGGTAAAGCTCCGCAATCGTATCTTCAACATTGAGTTTCTTTGCAGAAGTGTCGTATACACTCCATGCATCATATAAACCATCTACGATAAATCGTTTCTGATCACAAAGTTTCTGAATCGTTGCTGGATGCCAAGGCGGAACAATACTACATTCTGTATCCTCATCATCCATTAAGAAGCTTGTACTTCCTTCGAGATTAAAGGCATGAATAAATGCATCCATAACCCACAATTGATTTTCCGGGAATGATTCCTCTAAAATCTTTGTAGCCAGTTTGTTGTATGCTTTAACAAAAGCATTTACTGCGTCACTGCCTATACACTTATAGAAGCCCTTTTCACCCATTCTCTTTGTTAAAATACAGAACTTCTCACCTAGGTCTTCAAACAATACTCGATAAATCAAAAGAGGGGATCCAGGTTTAGCTGTTTTGGTACGCTCTTTTATATAATCGAGTAAATTAAATCTATAATTAATATCCGCTTCTTCATATAGATCAAAGAATTCCTCTTCACTTTTTACCACCATTGATGTTCTTATCTTGTTAAAAACACCTAGAGGTATTACTTTACTACCATCACATTTTGAGAAATCCTGTCGTACGATATCTCCAAAGTCATATAACCATCCGGATTCATTTCTAAACTTCCAACAGAATTGTAATTCTAATTCTTCTTCACTATTCTTCGTTGAATCGAAATAAGTAATAACATTGTTCATTGCATCATAGCATTTCACAACGAATTTTATCTTACTTAAAGTATTTGTTTCAGAAGCAGTTTTGACTATTCCTTCAATATTCTGAGCCACCTGATCAATTGCAAAAAAGTCTTCATTTGCACAAGAAATCTCAACACTATCTCCATTGTAATTCCAATCAGATTGATTTACAAAATCAAGCACTCCATTAGCATGAATACATATATTTTCCCATACACTTCTCAACTGTTCCTTTTTCTCAAGATCATCAGCATCTGTATATCCAGTCACAATCTCAGCCTGAACGAACTCATAATCTACTCTCGAAATCGTATCAATCTTCCATCTTTTTCCTTCTTTTAACACAGTAAGGAATGCTGATGCAAACGCGTGTAAAGGATCACCAGTGACAAAGTTTTCATGAACGACCGTCTTTACTTCTTTCTTGAGCTTAATATTTAAAATCTCATCAACAACTGAATAATCTAATGCTAACAGTTTCTGTTTATTAGCAGAAACATTCTCTCCTCTGGCAAACGCAAGAAGCACAGAACAAAATTCCTGATAATCATCAAATCCCTGAGAATTCCATCCATCCCAGGAGCTAGAATACTTTTTATCTTCCTCATCGTAAGTTTTCAATTTTTTCACAAAATTATTGTATTGTGCCTTAGAAAGCTTAGAAAACAGTTTTCTACTTATAAACTGATACTCTGGTCTCAAAAAGTTTCCAGCTTTTTCAACCTGTTTACGCTTTAATACATCTAAGCTTCGATGTGGAAGTCCCCATTCCTGCAAGGAATTAAAGTACTCTCCAATAAAATCTTCAAATGTATCAAAACTATCTTCCCATTTATCTGCGCATGATGATAATTTACAAATATCCGGAGCCACAAACTCAAATAAGCATTTGTACATGTGGTTGATACATTTTACATCTGCGTCTGACAAACTGTAGTTGAAACACTTTTTAAATACATTAGCGTAGTTTCCACCAATATTCTTTAAAAGGCTTTCCGGCGTAATGGTAAAACAGTTTTTAAGTCCACCAGTATCTTCCTCATCTTCTGTTCCCATCAATACAAGAATATTACTAGCATGTAAATTACGGTAATAAGTTACACTTTCAGTTTCTGCAACCCAGTTATTCTGAAGCATTGATTGAACCGTGGTTGTATCACTATCCTCTCGCAAAGATAGCCATTTTTTCCCAGCCAGTTTGATATCTACCGATAACGGTCTAAGCTTATAAGCATACGTAATCAGTCTTGCAATCTGATTATATACACTCAAATTTTCAAAACCATTTATCAGAATCATCGTCTCCCCAGACGCTTCAGGCTCTCGCAGAGTAACGAGTTCTACAATTTGATTTGTTATATAATTCATATAATCTCGTCCTCCTTCACTTCATCATATGGATTCACAACAATGGATGTTGCATCGGATAATTCATGTAAAAATCCAGTGGCTTTTAAAAACTCCTGGAACGCAACCTTGTTTTCCATAAAACTATTTGCAAGAGAATAATCACCTGTTTTTACCATTTTCTTATACTCCGCAGGTCCAATTACAATTCTGTATCTATCATATAATTTGGATAAAAACATATCCAATGTCATTTTTTCACCAGGTTTCACCAAAGCAAGAACAAGAAAACGAATACTATCTTCAGGAAGTGCAAAACGCTCATAAGGGCCTGAAGTTGGAATGATACACTGCAATTCTTTTCCCTTTGATCTGAAAATTTCAAGAGAATCCTTTCTAGCTTTTCGAACTTCTTGCATTCTTTTATCAACATCTGCAGAAGCTAATTCCACGGATTTCTGACCCAGAGCAGTAACAAAAGTATCTTCGACTTTTCTAAATCCACTTGATGCTACTTTTTTAACAATATCAGCTGTCATGCCTTTCATATCAATGATCCAGCATTCACGTTCTGTCCCTAAATAATTTGTAGTTGCAACAGAGAGCATTCTCATTACTTGTAACATTACGCCCTTGGATAATAATTCCATTTTTTTAATAGGGTGCATGCTACAAGATAGGTAGTTAATCAACTCATCAACACTATGTCCTGCAACATTCTTATATGCTCTCTCTGGAATATATGCCAAGCGAAGCTTTTGTTTTGGGCTTTCATCATATCCCATTGAATCTTCCCATATTTTTTGAATAAAAGATGCAATCTCTGACATCTTCTTTCCTTGTACCAGAAGTAATTCTCTCAATAAATATTCTAGTTTTTCTTGCTTATCCTTGTTGTTTTGAAGCCCCTGCAATATATGTAAATAGTATAGTTCTCCTCCTCGAGCAAGAAAGTTTCGTTTGTCAAAATCAAATAATCCATCAATTTTATTTTTCTTTTCTGGATCATTTCTGATCTCATCCCATTTTAGTGCAGATCTTTCCTTTTTCTTTGGCATAGCTTCACAAAAGATCAATTCCGGACAAATCGGCAACATCGCCTGTGCACACCATGTTCTCTTTCTTAAAACAACAGCATATCCATGTAATAGGTCCTGAAGAGATTCAATAAAATCTCTCTTTTCTTCTGCATCAGAATCTTCTATTCTTTTTTCCAATTCAGAAATTAATTCCTGATATGCCAACTTATCAATTTCTGCAGCATCATTTTTTTTGCTTTTATCAAAGAAAATAAAACGTTTTAATCCCATTCTGGGTTCAACAGTATAATAAAGAACATCCTTACTATCCGGATCATGGAAACAAAGCTTCCCCTGATTCTGCTCTCCTTTTTCTGCACAAAAAACCAACAGAAATTCTATTAAATATTCTGCCAATGTTTGGTCTGCATGAAATCGATTTCCGTATATATAAGTTGCCAATGTAGCTCGACTATCTGGCTTCACATTTTCTGGGTATGTTTGCATCATTTACCCCCCTTTTAGTTCAAACGGATCACATTGTCATCTATTTCAATATTTATCTTTTCGTATCCGTTGTTATTTAACACTATCATTTCCAAATCATCGCTATCTATATACACAACTTTTAATAATTGTGCCTTCATACTTTCTATACCATGTGACAGCTGCGGATCTATATTGGTAGAAATAACGCCATTACGTAGCTCCTCAAAATAATCTATCATAGGCAATGAAAGCTTAATTTCCTCTTTTTTCTGTACTCTTAACACCAAATCCTGTTTTTCCATGTTTAGTGATGAATCAGGTTTTGATATCACTTCTATATCGTTAACACTCAATTCACCCACAACCAACTGAACACTTTGAGCAATTCCACTTTCTTTGCTCAAAGTTATTGGAATCGTATTCGAGTTACTAACAACAGTTCCCAAATACATCATCCTTAACGCATCAATAATGAGCATCTTTTGACTTTTTGAAGGCTTGCTTGCACCACCACGAACGTCTAAATACGTAGTGTACTGTTTCGAAAAAACATCTTCTGTATCACGTCTCCATGATTCGTCTGGAACTATGTTCAAAAAGAAATAAATACGTCGCAATTCTTCAGCCCAGCCCTTAAGAAACATACTTGTTTTTTCAGCATTATGAATAATTGCTACGACTTCTGGAGAAAACAACTCATCATAGGATCTTTTTATTATTAAATCTTCATCTGCTCTAAGTCGTTTTTGATCAAAGTGATTCTCATATGCCAATTTTACTGCTAATACGTTTTGTGCCTGCGCATTCTGAATAGTACCTACATATCCAAAAAACAAATTGAAAAACATCATTTTATGAAGATCAATAGGAACTATATCCTCGCATTCGACACCACCTGTCATCATATAAGCTAACTGCTCAGTCATACTTCTAATAGTCATTCTGTGACCATATTCAGTTTCCCAAATATAATATTTTGACAAGAAATCAAATACTCTTCCTTGATTTGTCTTAATCAATTTTTGATTATGGAAAATATGACAATATTCCCTTTTCTGACATGTTAAGCAATCTGCCCAAAGTTCATCTTTAATGACATTAGAAAGATATTTTGTTGGAAAAGCTGTATTATCAATAGCCGCAACATTAATTACCAAAAACGGATACGATGCTATTTTGATAATATCTCCCTTATTATCATCCATTGCACCTATCAGTTGCATTTTTGCTTGTTCGATTTCATTCTCGTCATCAAACAGCTTTCCAAAGGTATTGATTAACGGTCCCGTATTTGCAACCATGAAAACATATTTTCCTTCTGACGGATAGGTAACTATTTTTTTCATCATTTCAAGTTTTTTCTCATCAGATAATTCCGAAAAGTCTTTAATGCAACAACATACCTGTCCAGTTGCAAGAGTATGTTCAACAATAGGAGTTGAAAAATCTGGTTTTATACCAAGTTTTGATAACACCTGATACATCAAGCTTGTTTTTCCATCTCCAGCATGTCCAGTCAACACTAATATATGTGATTCAAAAGATGTAAGTGCTTTTATGATATGCTGACACACATTCATCTCTACCATTGTTTTTTCATAATATGGACTTTCTACATTCTTTTCCCCGTAAGCATTGGGATTCTGAGCATTGTAATTATGAAGTCCATTCAAATATTTAACATAAGGATTTGATATTTCATTCATCATGATTGACCTATCCTTTCTTTACTTCTGTTGATTCGTACATCATATGTTATCTTCGATATAATCAAGTGCACATTGCAATTCAGCAAAATCTGCATCAGTAGTAAAATGATTTACACTAAAACGTATCGTCCCTGCCGGAAACGTCCCTAAAAACTTATGCGCATATGGGGCGCATTGAAGACCAGTACGCACAGATATTCCTAATCTATTAAATAATTCACCTGCACTATCACTACTTATACCATCAATAACACACGACACTATACCGACATATTTTTGAGATGAATTAACTCCTATCAACTTGATAAAATCATAATTATCAAGAAGTGCAATTAGCTTATCTCGTTTTCCAACTTCTTCTTCAAAAAGATCTTTTATTCCTTTTTCTTCAATCCATTTTAATGCAGAATACAATCCCGCAAGTCCTGAACTATTCATTGTTCCCATCTCGAATCTTGCTGGCAAATCATCCGGCATATTCTGATTTGCTGATTCAACACCTGTGCCACCATACAAAACAGTTGGCAATTTGAAGTCTGGTTTCATCACAAAACCAGATATTCCGGTAGGGCCTAACATAGTTTTATGACCAGCAAATGTGGCAAAATCAATAGTTTCCAGCCCTACATTGCATTCAACAATTCCTGCAGTTTGTGCCATATCCAGAAGTGTTATTGCATTGTACTTTTTAGCTAATCCAAAAATATCTTCTGCAGGTGCAATCAACCCAATGACATTGCTTGCATGACTAACTACGACAAAATCTGGAGAAACATCGTCAAACTGATATCTTATCTGTTCCATATCATATGATAATTTTTCGTTCACTGAGAGTTCAATAATCTTGAGCGAATACTTTTCTTGCAATCCATGCAATGTTCTTGTAACAGCATTATGCTCAAAAGGGGAAATATATACATTCCTCACTCCAGTAGCAATTATCCCTTGAATAATAATATTCAAAGCTATCGTGGCTGTCGGTTCAAACACCACTTGCTTCGATGGACACTGTAGTATATTCTGAACCATTTTCCTTGTGTCCTTAACCAAATTCCCAACCGATATAGAGGATGCATATTGACCTCTACCTGCGCTACCACCACAACTTCGATAAAACTGATCCATGTATTCGTATACGCAATCTGGTTTTGGATAAGTTGTTGCTGCATTATCAAAATATGCCATTATGCATCCTCCTTAATTAACATAGTTTTTTTAATACTTCCATCAGAATTTGTCTTTTCTCCTGTTCTGAGATCGCATGTCCCATCGCATCTAATGAAGCATTAATTTGATTCAAAAGCAATTTACCCCTACCACTAAATTCAACACTATCAAATCGTTTTGTAACTACTTCACCATTTTCATCCGTATAAGAGACTTGATAAGAAGCAGTACCTGAAGAACTCTCTACATTACTTTTCCCAACAAATGATTCTGCTGTACTCTTATATCGTTTTATATTTTCCCAAAATCTATCTGTCGTGTAACTATCCCAATCCTCTATTCTTAAGTCAGTTGCTATCTTTGCCAAACGGGATATAAATGCATCTTCATCATTTGTAATATTCTTACATAATTGTAAAAATCTATTGCTTCCGTCTGAAAATAATTGTTCAAAGACTTTCTGATCAAGTGATTCACACCATTCAGTAATTACAGAGGCCAGTGACATTTGATGAATTGATGCACTCAAATTTGGTAATACAAAAAGCTCCTTCAAAGAACAAACAAGATATTTTTTTAGTTCTAAAATTAAATTGTCATAAAAGTTCTTGGCCAAACTAATATTTTCAACCACACCAGGATTAAACCCATCTGCATAACCAAAAGCCTCTGGAAGTTTTGAAAAAATCAATTCATAACTGCTCGGATTCTGTCTAAACAACTTAGTCATAGAACTATACCGTTTATCTATTTTTGTTCCATTTGGCAACTTACGAAGTTCCTTCGAATATTTGGGCAGGCTTAAAAACCATCGTTTCATTGCGTTCGAAACATAATCATAAAAGTTTGCCCCTTTTTCTGCCTCAATAACAAAATCAGCAAATACCTCTGCAAGCTTATCAACATATACTTCTTTTTCTTCATCCCAATCCAAGTAGGATAATGAAAAAGCCGCTGGATCCGAATTAATTTGAACAATTGTGTCTACATTGATTGGTACTTGTCCATATCGATCCAGAATAACTATCTGTTTCTTATATTCATGAAGCACAACAGAAAGATAGATTGGAATGACACCTTTTCTCAAACCTATATTACCTTGTGGCTCAATTAACTCTTTGTACAGTTCACTGAATTTAACAGACTTCTGCTTTCGTGCAGAGACTATAAATCCCTCAATCACTCCCAACATATTGGCAATACAGTTGTCCTCTGGATGAATATTAATAGTCGGAATATCTCCTTCTATCCAAATCCCTGTTCTTGTAAGCGTACTTCTCATAATAGAGACATCTTGGCCACTTCCCGACAATCCCAAACCTGGTTCCAAATCGTTTCTTAGCAATGCGGATACGATCTTGTTTCTGCTATTCGTAGCAATGGATGTTATTTCATCTTTATTAACAGCCTCATTATTAATAACCGGAGTCATACAAAAAACATTGTCACAAATCGAAGACATCAATTCAGTCAATCCAGCTTTTCTTCTAACAAATACTTCCTCACCTTTATGGAAATAAGTCGACTTATAAGATTCAGGATGAGTATATGAAGAAATAAAAGCGCGAATAATTTCGCCTAAATCTTCAACAACAACATCGTACTCCTCAAAAAGCACCGGATCTTCAAATGCCTTTTCTCTTAAGGTATATGCAGCATTGTATTCTCTTACAATCTGTGTTATCTCCGAATAATGCTTTGGTATAACAAAAACACATTGATTTCCTGTACTGTTCTTACTAAGTGCTTTTTTCACTCCATCTATCGCAGCTTCAGAATGAACCAATATTCCATAAATCACCCCATCAGCATTCACTGTTGATGATTTCAAATTCCAATCAACATCTGATACAACTTCATCTTCTTCAATAAATTCAAAAGAGAAATAGCGTGTCATTTCTCTTTCATCGTTATATCGAGCAGGATACATATAATTGTCAAAATTGCTCTTATTCAACGATTCCTTTACAGATATTTTCCCAAATTGAGTCGCAACTAAATCAGCTATTCTTTGCTTTATATCTACACCCGAACTTTGCTTTAATCTCAAATAGTTGTTGCTTCTCTTGAGGTACACTACAAATTCTTTTTCTACCAAAACTTGAATTGCATTATCTATTTCTGCAACTCCATACTGTGAAGAAAATATACCTATAAGTTCTTCTCTAGTTGGTTCAAGACACTCGAACTGCTCAAGAATGTATATAAGTGAAATAGTCTTTACTAATTTACTCTCTAATGATTCCTCATTTAATTTTTGAAGAATATTTTCCGTTAAAACATATGTGTTATGAATATCGCTTCCATACGCTTCCTTTTTCAGCAATGGTGAGAAATAATCATAAATCATATCTGGCGAAATAAGACAAAATCTATCATCGTCGTAAGTTGATAAGAACGAGCTCAGAGTAGATTTTCCTTCCGCTGACAAAAACGTAAACAACGTTCTCTCATTCTGTGCTACCTTTTCTGAAAGTCTCGGTAAAACAAAAGTTGCAACCGGTGATAATGGATAACATCCATAAATCGCTGCATTAACAGAACCTTCTAAATCCGAAAAAATCGGATGATTACTATATCTATGAACCAATCCAGCAAAATCATCTGAATATTTTTTTACAAATTCATTCCATCGATCACTGTCAATTTTTATTACAGAAGATATTACTTCGTAGGTCTGTGCATAATTATTATTCATACGCACATGCTTAAAACGCTCGGACACACCTCTCCATCCATCAACCTTCTGCTTTGGTAACTTATCAATATAATTTGAAATCTCTTTATGACAGATCAACATCAGGTGCATTTGTAAAGAACCACTTCTGTTACACTTTTCTGCAAAATCCTGAAGCATTTTTGTATCACTTACTGAAGCTTCCTGAATGTTAGCTTCTAAGTATTTACTAAACTCATCATATACAACGTATACTCCTGAATACCCTTTTGTTTTGATTCCTTTTGCAACTTGTTCATAAAGATCAACGACATCAAACCCTAAAAATGGATTAAATACGCTTCCAGCCGTCAACTGCGGATACAATCTTTCAAACTGTTCATAGGCTGTAATAGAATATTCATCCAGCTGCTTTTCAAATTCATTTGCTGGTATATCTATTAACTCTTCAAATTGCTTATAGGTTTCTGGAAAATCATTTCTCCATCTTTTAATCACAGACACAGCCGCCTTATAATTTGTTTCCGGCATAACATCCAGCAAATCATTATCCGTCAGCGTTCTTTGTAATGCATTTAAAAAGGCCTGGGTTAAACTTGTATTGCTTCCAGTCACAACTATAGGTAGCATTTTATTATCGCTCTCATAGTAATTACTAATCAGCTGTTTTAATCTAGGATTATCTGTCACCTTGGAAATAATATTTTCAAAAAGATAAATATCCTTTCTCATAAGCATAGACAAAATCATCAATACAATATGAGATTTACCTTTTCCGTAAGCACCTATTAAAACTCTTGCTCGATCCGATGATGAAGGACTTGTACTAGCCAAGACATCCTCTAACAAATCCATAGCTGGCTGTGTTGGTATAAAATTCTTTATTTTGTCATCGTTGTTTAGGTCAAAACCAATATTTACCGAATATTGAAAACCTGACGCAACAGATATCATCTGACTCATATTCTATCTCCTAATCGATTGTTAAATAATATTCTTTTACACAGTCTTGGAATGAATAATTCTCCAGAATAGTAATCACATCCAAACCAGCTGTTCTACTGATTTTAATCAAACCAAGCTTTTGAACCTCATACAAAACACTAAGCATGGTGATAGAATTCAAATTAAATACCTTTCCAATATTGCATGGAGCATTTAATAATTCATTTAAACTAATTTCTATCTTTCCTTTAGCTTGATCAGAAATCACTGCGAAGGCCACCCATGGACTAATCATCGATGCTTGTGGCGTTGTTTTTCTATAGGTTTTCTTAGTTTTGCTTAACACATCTACTAATCCCAACTCACCAAACGGACAATCAATATTATTTTCAGGGGATACTTTTCCTGAAGAAGTTTTATGCTTTGGGAGATATGTATTTATAATGCAATTAAAATCATCGTTCAAAGATCGAACGGCCACTTCACTACCTTCATTTGACATCTTTATATACTTTTGTAATGACTCTACAAAATCATCTCTTCCAAATTCAGAAACATTAAATTCATTGAAAAAGAAATACCACGCAGTCGCATCATTCAAGTTTGTTGCCAATTTATATTGCAACAGCAACAGTGTTCCCAACTCCTCAATATATCGATCATTCGTATATACGCTATTGCCCAATCCAGTAAATGATTGAACTCTTTTTCCTGATTTTGGTTCTACTGTTAATCCTACTGTTTGTAACCAATATCTAAGAGCTTTTACCATGTTTGATCCAATACCTAATACATCCATTGGATTTTCTTCTTTGGATACAAACACATCATTTTTTGTCTTAACACATTTCATTCCTTTGCTAAGCCAACCTTTTCGTATAAAGAACGTGTCATGTGCACGAAACTTCATTTATCTTTCCTCCAGTGTTTACTTTGTTCTCAAATATTTATCCATCGTACATCCGCCATCTAGAATCTTTGCAGACATGCATTTTTTACAATGAACACATTTTTCAGGGTTTATATAGTAGTATCCCCCGCTGATTGAAATCGCACCTGCTCTACAAATAGATTCGCATTTCAAACATTTTCTGCATGCATTGAATTTTTTAATCTGATATCCGACCAATCGCTGTAAATCTTCATGATCTGCAACATTCATAGTCTTCACTTTTACTGCATATTCAAATTCCCCTTGCCCGAAAGGCTGTAATGAAAGTATCGGTACATTAGTCCTTGAATCAAGCACTAATACCTCGTTCAAAAGTTTATTGCCCAGCTCTGGCGCCACTCTTCCAAAAGGAACAAATAATCCAGTTAATTCTTCGTCGAACGGGCGAACCAAACGATATATTTTCGCATGTTCCTCACTCGTACAATTAGTAAATTTAATCTTTACATCTCCCGCAGAGGATAAACCATTTCCACCCTGTCTAGCTTTCCATTTACCTGTATCTACATATATTTCCGGATCAGGTTTTCCAATTTTTCTTGCAAATGAAATCAGAAAATCACGCCATTTTTTAGATTGCTCTGGCATATAGATACGTGATAAAAACTGGGCTCTCTGATTATTATTTGGACAACACCAGCACCCCACTCTGTCATATCCCAAGCGATATGCATCATTAAAATCGATATCTTCCGACAAAATATATAACCATATATCGATATCCTTCCAAAAGAAAATCGGCGATGCAACCGTCTGTTGCTGAATTTTAACTGACTCCGAATTATCTTCTATTCTGTTATACTTGCTTCGGCTAACTGATTCAGACTTTCTAATTCCATAAAATGTTAGAATCTGTTGATTCCTGTATAGGCTATTAATTACACGGGTAATCGGTCCTGTCTTGAACATAGAACAACACCATCTCATCATTCTTGCTGGTGGGCCAATATCCTCACAGACATCCAAGAACACCTGCTCATAATTTTGCGCAATCTGAAAAATAGCCTGTGGATGATCATCTCTAAATCGATTCGCATATTCAATTGTAGATGGAAATTCAAGTGTTGTATTACCAAAAATATGAACCAAACAAGGATTACTCAATCCTTTAACTGCTAAATCTGCTGTTACTGTTGAATCCTTTCCTCCCGAAAACGAAACAACAATATGCTCAGGATCATACTTCTGTGCCGCCTGGTTAATAAAGGCAAATGCTTCATCCTTTAAATAGCATAATCGATCTCTATTTGCTTCAATAAAGACCTGAATATTTGATTCAAAGAACTCGTACCCATTCTGACTTTTATACTCTTCAAGCTGTTTAGAAAGTAAGTCTGTATCTGCATTTTGAAATAATGAACTCGATAAAGATACACTTTTTCCATCTATATAATAACGACTATTAGATGCCCATACAGAGCATTCAATCCACTCGTTTGGCTTCTTCCCCAATAGTAATTCAATTAATAATCTTTCCTCAGGAAAAACCGGACGAAGGTCTGCTGATAAATACTTGGTCTTTCTACCACATAAAGGACACGCTCCTTTATCCATTTGATTTACAAATTGAATTATAGGTGTCTTACAATGCTTACACCAATAAACTTCTACAGGTGTATCCTCGATTGTTTCACTTCTACAAACTGGACAAACGCTCTCATTAGTTTCAATATTACATTTCTTACACCACACTATCTATCACCTACAATCCTTTACATATTTACCACTTTTAATCCTCTCGTCTTTGGGCTTTTCAGCATTAATTGGAATTGCCCAGTAGGAGCCAATTTTAACAGCCCCCGGTATCCTCTCTGTACTACATAATGTTTGTACTCTTCGAATTGAAAGTCCCCATTTTTCTGCTGTTTGTCTTAATGATAAGTATTCCATATTTTTCCTTTATATATATAAAATGTACAGTTATATGCGCTTAATTATACGCCAAACCACGCTTAAAGTCAATTTCAAGGTGTCACCTATAGATAACACCTTTTTTTCAATTCAAGCACATCTGATCATATTTCTTCTTTTTATTTGGAAATACCTCCCAATTTCCGTGACCACAGGTAATCTAGGAGGCTTTTTACAGGTATATATTTCGGTATAACTAGAGCAAGTTTCGCCTTGTGCTACAAAAATGAATTTTTGAACATCGGCAACTTGTTGGGGATTCCGTTCCCCAATCCCACGGCAATAGCATCATAGATGCGGTCTTTGGAAGCCTTCAGCTTACCAAAAGGAGGAAAAATACATGGGTAGAAAGAAGAAAGAATTTCCACCATCCAAGGAAGTGAACTTCCATTTTCGAATGACAAAGGAGCTGTATGAGGTGCTTCAGGCAGAAGCTACATCTGCAGATATGACATTATCTGATTATGTTCGCAAGCTTCTCACCAGCAGAAAGCCCATCATCAAAAAACGTATCGAAATAGTCTTCAATGATCCGGAAATTCTGCAGATTTTCCGTAACCTGGGAGCCTGCGGTAATAACCTTAATCAGATTGCAGCTTACTTAAATGATAGAGGAACAATGACGAATCAAATGTGGAAAGACATCAAAGAATGTATTTCAGAACTGTATGAGATGCGTGATACTTTAAAAGAAATGGTAGGTGAATATCATGGCTGTAATTAAACATATCGCAATTAAAAATTCCAACTATGATGCAGCTTACGATTACCTGACCACTAAGCACGATGAGTTTACCAGCAAACCTATTCTGGATGAAAACGGAAAGAAAATTCCAAGAGAAAGCTTCATAATCGAGGGCATAAATTGCGATCCGACTTCATTTGGACGTGAGTGTGAAGATCTGAATCTTCGCTATGGAAAGAATAAGAAAAGTTCAGAAATCAAAGCTCATCATTATATCATCAGCTTCGATCCAAGAGACCGTGATGACAACGGATTGACTTCGAAACAAGCCCAGGCTTTGGGCATGAAATTTGCCCAGAAGAACTTCCCTGGGCATCAGACTCTTGTCTGTACACATCCTGACGGACACAACTCTGCCGGCAATATTCATGTACACATTGTCATCAACAGTGTTCGTGCATTTGATGTGACCAGACAGGATTTTATGGAACGACCAGCTGATTCTCTTGCCGGTCATAAGCATCATGTAACGAAAGATTTTCTGGAATATCTGAAGTCAGAGACCATGCTCATGTGCCAAAAGGAAGCCTTCTATCAGGTGGATCTTCTGAATCCTGCAAAGATACGAATCACTGACAGAGAATACTGGGCACAGCGTCGCGGACAGGCAAAGCTGGATGCTGAATCAACGCTCTCTCCCACTCCGGATAAGCCGCCGAAGAAATATGAAACTGAGAAAGGATTTCTTCGAAGAGTCATCACCAATACCATGCTGGATTCCCAGTCTATAGATGATTTTCAGAAGAAACTTTTTGAAAAATATGGCATCGAAATCCATGAAAGCAGAGGCTCCATCAGTTACCTTACACCGGATCGAAAAAAGCCAATTCGAGGGCGTTCTCTGGGTACAGATTTCGAAAAGGATTTCGTTCAGCGATTCATTGTAAGTCAGCAGAATTCTTATCGAAAACCATCCGGCAAACGTCCAGATTTAACTGCACCTGCACAGAAATCCATCGGAAGAATTACAAATATCAGCACCTGTGAAAAGGCACAACGGAGTCCTGCATATGCCACAGTCGTCAATAGAAGCAATCTGCAAAAGATGGCTGCCACAAGCAATTTCCTGCTTTCAAACGGAATATCTCCTGATGAATTAGAGGCCATTCGAACCGCATCAAAAGCTCATGTAAAAGAAACCCATACTGCACTGAAAGAGACGGAGGCCAAGCTTCACAAGGTCGATAAAATGTACAAGGCCAGGCTTACTCTTCTTAAGAACAAGGATGTCTACAAGCAGTTCCTGGATTCCCCAAATCGAAAGAAATTCCGTGAAGAACACAGTGCTGAAATCCTGCTCTACGAAGCTGCCAGAAGAGAGCTACAGGAGCTTACAGGGCAGAAGAAATTCCCATCCCTGAAAGATATCAAAACTGAGCGAACAGCCCTCTATCAGCAGAAGCATGCTCAGTATGAAGCCTATTCCGAAGCCCGTGCTCACGACAAAGAACTGGCCAATATTGAAGCCAATATGAATGTCATTCTTGATCGTGACAAACCGGAAATCACCAAAGACAAATCATCTCTATAAACACTTTGAGGCCCTGGCTTCATGAGTCAGAGCCTCTGTATTTATTCAATTTTCCAGAAAGGCATCAATCGCCTACACACTAAAAGGCAGATTGCAGTTCTTTGCAAAATCATTGAATGCATCTCTAACCTCATTAACCTTCTCTGGAATATTTTCTTTCACGAGTTCAACCGTATCCTTTGCAAGTGTTTCTGTTTTTTCTGCCAGGTACTCTGCTCCTTCAGTTCCTAGTTCGACTGTTGTCGCATAAGCTTCAGAAGCAACAACGGTTCCTACAACTCCTCCAACAATACCACCTGCAACTGCACCAACTGCAGTTCCGACTCCAGGAGCTACTACAGTTCCTATCGCAGTGCCAACCTTCGCCCCTGCAGCACCGCCCGCAAAGCCCCCAGCAACAGAAGCGGCACTGTCTCCAAGTTCATAAGTCAGTTCACCACCATCAATTTCGCCTGTCGCAAAATCAATTACAGCATCAGCAGAATCCACTGCAAACACAACCGCCGTAGCTGGCAAACAACTATTACCAACTCTTTGTAATAACACCTTTGAAGATCCCTTCATTGTTTCTGCTACTGCCGTGCTAACAAATGCAGTTCCATATGCTGCACCACCTGCTATTGCAGTGTCTTTTACAATTTCTACTGCAGCTTCTTCTCCAGAGATTTCACCATTAATGCAAGCCGAAATATTATCTACACTTGAGATTGCACAGGTAATACCAGCTGCTATAGCTCCCGATTTTAATCCTACTTCGTTTGCAGTACCAAATCTTTCCTTGGCTTCTAATACCGCTTTCTGCACAGTAGTTTCTTCAGCGGTATTATATATTTTTTTCAAATTCTCTGGCAGCGCATATTCCTCTCCATCAACTGTGATATGCGGCTCAAAAGATGTTGGTCTACCATTCTTTGTCCCACTGTAGTTTGCTTTCATTTCATAATCTACAGTGTGGCCTTCCTGCTTCAGCTGAGCTGCAAGATTTTCAACCTGACGAACTTTACTTCCAGTTCCTCGATTTACCTCCATCGCCTGTGCAAATGTATTCTCTTTGCTTGCAGGACCTCCAAATTGATCAGGAACACCATGACCAACCTCATCACCCTTTAAGTAAAATCTGTCTCTTAATTTAGAAACAGGATGATATCCTCCATCTTTCAAAGTAATATCCGTTACCTTGGTTGATATTGTTCTTCCATATGCATCAGTTGTCGCTACAAAATTTCCTTTTGTGATTGTCGCATTTGGAGTTAATTCATAATTTACACTCTTCCCTGCTTCAGTTATTGTTCTCAGATATGCAGTACCCTTATCATCATAACTTGTTTTCATCAGCTGATGATTACCAAGACTTTCTCTTCTCATTGTAAGCTTTCCGTCTTGATAGTACTCCATGAACGGATGGCCAGATTGCGTCTTTCCTCTAAACGCCTCTAAACCGTTTCCTTTATCTATTCTTGCGATGCCATAACTTCCATTTTCTGGTGCTACCGCACTTGTAAAATTCTTACGAAAACCAGATAGTTTTTCACTGATGTTGATACCTTCTGTCATAAACGCATTTTGTTCCAACACATCCATGTCTATTCACCATCCTTTCCTGTTTCCATTGTAAGAATACAACATACTTCTTCTATTTCCTGACAACTTAATCCTATTGTTTTCTGACTGATTAATGCCCTGAGTTCATCCGGGTTTCCGGTAATAATAATATCCTCAAACTCTACATCTGAGATACCAAGCAAGGCTTTAATCAGCTCCTGCAGAGATGAAATCTCTTCTGTTTTCCATATCATATTGCCCTGGAAGAACAAATATTGCTCAATGCATGTTGAAATACGATCTTTAATTCTTTTTGAAAGCTCCAGAGCCTTCAAATCGTTTCTTAACGCTTTTCCTCGGTATTGCTGTCTATTAATCCAAGGCTGTAACAACATACAAAGTAATTCTGTTCTTGCTTCTCTTGCAGTTTTTATTACCACAGGATTTTCGTACTGATAAGCAACTTCTTTTACTTTTGCCTTATCTACCAAGGTGAGCACCGGACTGAGCCAGTTATTCTGATAAACAACCGCTACACCACTTGGTAATTTTGCTATTTCATTTACCTGCGCAGTTGAAAGTCCAATAGATCTACCTACTGCCTCACGATCATTGGCTTCCGGTGTTCTGAGAACAATCTTCGTGTTCGTATTCTTAATTGCTGCAATGTCAACAGAAGACGGCGACTGATCAACAATAATGAATCCCTCACCATATGTACGGATTTCAGCAATTGTATTCGTAATCATCTCAACAGATTTTCCGATTAACTCAGACTCTCCGCCTGATGTATTCTTCAATAAGTTATGTGCTTCTTCCAAAACAGTTACATGACGCAAACCATTGTTATTCTTTGTTTTACGATCCACACGATATTCATTGAGAATGTATACCATCAATCCCATGAGGAGCGCCTTAGTCTCTGATGATTTTACTCTGCTAATATCTAAAATACAGTTTTCATCGAACAATTTCTCATAAGGAGTCTGTTCTTCTGTAAAAATGTATTTATTCAATCCTACCGCTAAAGATTTTACTCTAGTAAGCAAGGCTCCTCTGTAATTTGACTTGATTTCTGCCGCATAATCAGAATTTGTAATCAACTTATCTAACTGCTCGGCAAGCACTTCAAAGTCAGGATATGCCACATCTTCATCTTCAAAGGTTGATGATCCCAAATCCCATCCTACGGCTTCGTAAGATTTCAGAATCGCATCTTTGAAAAACGCTGGCATTGCATCATACATAGGCCAACATACACTAAAGATTTCTACTAAACCATCAATGTGCTCCAACACATGAATGGAGCGTGGAAATTTGAACGGATTGATATTAATCAGCTGTGCAATTCCCGGATTGGTAGAAAACACATTTACATCAGGCAAATGACCAAACACATCCTTGTACTCTCCCTTGGCTGGCTCAATTACAAGAAATGGCACTCGGTCCTGTCTTAATTCCATCAGTATTTGATATACAGTATTACTTTTTCCAGATCCTGTAGAACCAGTAATAAACGTATGCATATTGAGGCTCTTATTGTTCAGTTCTACGATTTTATCTGTGATTAATCCCATATCAAATACTCGTCCTAATGTAATTCTATCCTCTGGGCGATTACTTGTTTCTTTTTCAAACAACTGATAAGTATTTACTTCCTTACCAAACTCTGCATGCTCAATTACAGGAAGCCCTGGAACCGTTGAACGTGGCAGTCCCAAATGAAGTCCTAACTCTTTACCGCTTATATTTGTAGATGGAGTAACAATAAGATTACCGCCATAATTAAACACCGGATGAACAAATCTGGATAAGTAAGTTGTCAGGTCTCTATATTCTCCAACGATACCCTGATCCTTACTTCTCCACGAATTGATTGCAGATACTTCTCGTCCATAATTGTCACCATTCATCAGAGAACGATAATTGCTGGCTGCTATTTCAGAAGCAGACATATCGTCAGATAAGAAATATCCTGCAACATTCCACAATCCGTAGCTATCATACTCGTTCATCTTCTTCAAAGTGTCATCCAACATAACCAGCATATCTGTTACAGCCTTATTTTCCTCTGTCGTTGTAACGCCGGTTGTTGTTGATTTACTGATCTGTTTTGCCGGAGCAAGGTACGAAATAAAACTGCTGATCTGGCCTCCTGCCTGACCACCTATCTGGCCACCCAACATAGCAGCTGTTCCTGCCATTTGACCGCCTACCTGTGCACCTAAAGCAACCCCTGCAGCCGTTCCAGCGATAGAAATAACAGCATTTGTAATCATAGCCGCCTTCTGCTTTCCATTCATCTCAGAAAACGATTGACTTCTCGATTCACTTTCACTGGTTGAATCAGAAAACTGCACTTTCTGTAATGGGGATAAAGCAGTGTACAATGACTGATACTGTTTTCTCATTTGCTGCACATCCCAAGCATTCTTATTGTCGGCAATGATTACAGCTGTATAAGGGCGTCCACTCATTGCTAGGCATAATTTTTCCATGCCCTGCGCAAATTCATTCTGTGGCTGGTCCTTATCTCGTCTGCTACTTCCCACTACACTAACAGATGCAACATTATTTAAGGACTTTATTTTTTCCGAAAGATCCGCAATTTTCTTTCGGTCTTCATTTTCAATCTTCACCCCAGGGAAATGACCGATCAAGGTCTGTTTCAAAGTATCCCCCAGTGTTACTGTTGATCTTTTTCTCGGAGAATCATTTGCTTCATTGTTTCTTACTCCGAGATAGTAATTTGCCTGCTTTCCATCTGAATCAATCATAAAAAACACAGATGCATTATAAGTCGCTAGCGTATTAAACACTGTGGTGAACTTGTCCATCACAGACTCATCTTTCTGATAGACCATCTCTGTAATTCGATACATTCTGACATTATTGATTAAATCTTCCTCCAATGGAGTAATTTCTCCCAATGGCATAATCTGCATGTCAGAAAGACGTGTAAGGTATTTCTTTCTTACATATTCATCTATAATTTCTAATCGGTCTTCTAGTGCGATAACAGGTTCTGTTATCATATTTTGTCCCGACTTTATCAAATCTGTTGTCATCAAAAACTAACCCCTTTCAATTCTTGCCAACTGATCTTTAATCACAACTAGCCAATCATTATCTGCTTGCAGCATTCTTTCATCCTCTGACAATTGAGATGCAATTCCGATTTTTTCATTCATCTTAAGCTCATGTAATTCAGACAACTTTGTATGATATTTCCCGGCAAGTTCATCATAGTATCTTTTAAGATTTTCCTGGCTTTCTGAAATGTACTGTTCTACAACAGGAATCATTAATTCAATAGCCTTTTCTCTCCATTTTTCTAAATAGCAGGTCACGACCCTTACAAGCTCTTTTGGTTCATTTGAAGATTTTGCCTTGAAGAAATCTAAGAAGTCTGTCTTCTCTTCATAACGTTCTTCCTGCAACTCCAGCAATACTGACTTAATTCCATTAACCTCTACATTATCTGGAATAGTTACCTCAAGTCCTTCTGGCTTATACTCTGAATCCAGTGGTTGTCTCAGATATATCTCGTTAAATTCTCTTTCAATTTTGTCCTTTTCAAATCCAAAATGTTCGATTGCTTTCCTATAGAATTCACCAAGATATCTGGCTAGTTCTTGCTCATACTCTGTTGAATTACGATCTATCTCAACATCTCCAACAACCTTTGTCTTACGACTTTTCCATTTCCTGATCATTTCTTCCAACTCAGTCTTCAGATCATTGAAACGATTCCCTCCCGAATAATTATCAAGATCTACAAAGCGCATATCTGATGCCTTAATCTTTTCGATTACATCTTCTAATGCAGAAATTTGCTCGTATACTTCCGCATTTTCGATAGCACTCTGCTCGTTTTTTGCTTTCAAACGATCATCCAATGTATTTACTTCGTTCTCGAACACACGAATAACTTCGCCAACGTAAGCTACCATAGGATAATTTTTAATATATGTAGCCACATTTCCATCGTCTATACGGGAAATCAACTGTGGTTCCTCTATCCCAAGATCACTAATAAAGCGGACTACATATTCTTTATCCATTGCCGGCGATATACAGAAAAACAATTGGTTTTGCTCAACTTCTTTTCTTCCAAATAATGCAAGCAGATCATTTCTAAAAAGCTGAATTGTTTCTGCTTCTATTACAAACACAACCGGAACGTAAGTCAGATTTGTACCTGCTATTTCATCTACACTCTTCACATTCTCAAGGGTAAATGTGAGATCTTCCGGCACTTCGTCTTTTCCTCGAATAACGATGCATGAAAATGTTTCTTCAAGCAGTCCCCTGTTTGCATCATAAAAGTTATCAAAATCAAACTGTCTGTTCCTATTTTCTTTTAACCAATCAATCAGATTCCTAATTTCATTACTCTTTATTTCTGCGTCTTCCAACTCATTACGCATAATAAGCCTTACCTGGTCAGAGGTGACTCCAAGAGAAATAAAAGTCTGTTGAAGCTTTTGAAAATCATATTCAGTCCCCGAAAAGAATAGATCAAAATCGTATCCGTTCATTTCATCGTAAAACATTTTAGGAACATCTCTTACCCAGTCAGCCAACAATTTATTTTCGTATTTCTCTATCTGGCTATTAATCTTTGGCTCCTGACCATTAAACTTCACTTCTGTCTCTAACAG
The DNA here is from genome assembly GCF_002161525.1 of Drancourtella sp. An57. Taxonomy (NCBI): domain Bacteria; kingdom Bacillati; phylum Bacillota; class Clostridia; order Eubacteriales; family Oscillospiraceae; genus Drancourtella; species Drancourtella sp. An57. The sequence goes on along the minus strand of NZ_NFHY01000004.1, from coordinate 6,720 downwards.
ATAAGGATTGTGCTGCAATTCCGCATTTACCATATATATTTCAACTCCTTTGAAAGCAAATTCTCAAAATAACAAAAAGACACCATAGAGCCAAGAACTCCATGATGTCATTTATAACTCTGCTTCTGGACGTCACTATTAGCTCAGTACGTCAATATTTTATTTTTATTATAAACCACAATCATAACAATAACAATGAGAGAATCATAGTATTGTCGTCTCTACGCGACACCTTTAAATCAAAAAATCCCAGCCCGAGACACCAGCACCATAAAGCGTACTGGCATCCCGAGCCGGGTTGTCTTAACTTAATTCAGCTTCCTGTTTCTTAGCTGCTTCTTTTGTCTTTGGTGCATTGTTCTCTGCCACCGCAGCCTCTTTCTTTTTCTCCTGGATCTTATCCATCACCGAGTGTTTCTTCTCGTCATCATACTTGCGGCGATCACCATTGTTGATGATACCGTTGATCATTCCATAATCGTCTTCCAGCATTTCCTCCACCTTCTTTAAGGGATTATCTGCAAAGAATTCAGGCACCTGTCTGAACCCAAACGAGTCCACATAGTAGGCCTGATCACGATTATCCTTATGAAGTACAATCACATCACTGACACTGAGGGAATGCCCTCTGAAGTCGTCAGGATGGTACAGATTAAAACGTTCATAGATGCTGTCCAGGTCTTCACCACTCTTCAATGTACCGGAGTAAACCTTGTTGTAATGGCTTCCTCTCACAGGCACACCAAGCCTGGATAAGCGATCAAATGACAGGAACATCAGGTCTCTGCATTCCGGTGTATCCTTCAGCTGATAAAGCTCATAAGTTTTATTCTCTTTATTCCTCATAGGCAAATCCCTCATCTACTTCCAAATCAAGAGCTGCATATTCCTCGTCACTGATCTTCATCAGCTTATTCAGAGTATGGCGGCACACTTCCTCAAGTTCCAAATCATCTATATTGTCTAGCACCATTCTGATATCAGCGATGGTGGCTTCCCTGGTTTCTGCATGTAATACCGCAAGAATATTCTGCTCTTCCACATTAAACATCATCATTCCATCTCCTTTGATTTGCTCTTGCCCTGTCCCTTGAGATTACTCCCGTTTACCTTTGCCTGCTTCTCATGAAGGTCTGCCAGAAGGGATTTCTTTTTGCCGATCTGCTTACTGGCAGTCTCTTCTGCTTTCTCCTTTACTTCAGGCTTCTTTGCCCGCTCTCCTGTCTCAGGATCACGTCTGAGCTGAAGTACTTCCTTTCGAATCTCATCTACAGACTTCTTTGGATCAGCTACAGATAAGACATCCTCACGATTCAGATAGCCGTCGTATTCCACGCCTAACACGCCTCGAAGAATGCTCATCTGCTCTGGTGAAAATTCCGGTTTGGCATAGACTGTTACATCCAGCTTGTCTGCAATTCCAGCCTCAATCCCATGCCACTGTTCTGCTGTAAAAAGCATCCTTGGAATGCTGTCAATCTGAACCTGGTATTTGATATCGGCAATATCTTCAGCAAACAATCTTTTCTCTGTCAGATCCATTGCCTTACCGCCGACCCAGTACTCCTTTGGATCAAAGCCCTGATCTATGATTTCTGCCATAAAATGAATCTGATCATCGGTAAAGGCAGGATTATAAAGCTCTGTCAGGTCTGCAAGCTTATCCCGATCCATAGGCTCAAGCTTCTGATTGTAGAGCTGATAAAAGTCGGCAATTTCCTTTGCTGCCACCTCAATGGTCATGGTGTCGGAGTCACTGATCTGGCCTCCATCAACCTCTCTGATGTTATGGCCATACAGGGTATAATCCCAGCTTCCATCCGAGGCCTCATGGATTTCCAGATAATGATTTCCAATCTGATAGGCAGCTTCTACTTGCTTACTATCCTGCGTATTTTCCTGTTCCTTTTCCTGAAGCAGTAGCTTCATATGACCATCGATATCATTGATCATTTCTGATGCTACCTTACGAATAGTATCCAGGGATGCCTTCAGCTCCGGCGTTTCCTTCCCCTTGGACCAGCCTGCAATATAGGCAAAGCTGTAATCAGAAGTATCGATGCCATAGTGCTGGCAGACAGTATAGGCTACAGATTCGGCCTCTACCTCTTTTCCACCACGGCTGATATTCTCCAGGTTCTGCTCTGACTTCTTCAGATTCGGATCAATAGCATGGAGCTTCTGATGAGCCATCTCATGGATAGCAGTCTTTACGGTCTGGATCTGACTCATGCCTTCCTGGATAGCAATACGCTGTTCAATCTGGTGATAATAGCCCTTGGCACCACTGCTGATCTGCTCAAATTCCATCGGAACCGGACAGGTACACTTCAGTGCTTCAAAGAACATTTCGTACTGCTCTACATCACCGGTCAGCTCATTTACACCAGGTGATGGAAGCTCCCTGCCATCGGTCTGGCTTACATCAAAGACGGAGACCACCTTGAATGCGGGACACAGAACCTCCTGAATCTCCTTCTGATTAGAACCATCCGGGTTCTTTAGAATCTCACCTGTATTTGGATCTGTCTTATCTACTTCCACCTTCTTCTTGTAAGGCGTTGGAGCAAGGATACCGATGCCCTTCTCGCCCTTATTTACCTGACGGCCAAACTGATTCTTCCAGGTGGTATAACCGGCAACCAGTTTCTGCATGGCAATCAGAAGTGTGTTATTTAAACTGTAATCATGAAAGCGGCTCATAGTAGTCAGCCACTGCTTGTACTGGTCGGAATTGAAGAGATTTTCAATCCCTGCCTCCAGTTGATCCGTGATTTCCTTCACACGGTCATACTGTGTTTTCTCAGCCATAAGTTGTTCCCCTTTCCGGAGTCTGCACTCCAAAATAAAAACGGGGACAGGCTCCCGAAAGAACCCATCCCCTGAAAGTTATCTAAGGCATCCGCCGCCTGTTCCAAAACCTCTTTTCACAGGTTCCTTGTCCTCAAAAGCAGCCTCCTGGGACTGCGCCTTTACGACCTCTGCCATTCCTTTTCTGTATGCCATCAATCTGTTTACTGTCATCTCGTTCATACTCGAGTCCTCCTTATAATTCCGCATTCTGTGCTTTGTGTGGTGTCTTCTTGCCGCCATCGCGACCGGCAGCTTCCTTCTTCTTTGCATCAAGCTTTTCCTTCAGAGACTGCTTCTCCTTCGGACGCTCCTTCTCAGCCTTCTTCTCCTGCATACGCTCATCGAAGCGCTCTGCCTTCTCGAAGACCTTATCCTGAGAATCATAGTGGTAAACAGTATCAGATAAGCGATCCTGAGGTGCTACCTCTGTCTCATTGATCTGCTGTACCATAGCCTCAAGCTCGTGGAAATCCATCTGGCCATTGTCAGGAAGTAAGATCACCTCATGCACAGATGAAGGGAGCACGAAGAAGTCTCCCTGGAGCTTCTCTGCAGCCTGATCCATGAACTCCGGATAGAAGATGCAACCGGCACCATTCACGCCGTTGTTACAGGTAGCCACGAACATGCCTGCCTCATCCGGTGCTGGCATCATCTCAGGCTCAATGCCCATGATGTCAGCAAGTACCTCCTGCATGCTGCGAACCTTTGCAGGAAAATGCTCCTGCGCATTGGCCAAAGCATCTGCATGAAGCTGATCTGCAGTGATGCCATACTGCTGAAGCATGCCATTGGTTACAACAGAGGACGCCATGACCTGCTCGTTGCTGTCAAAGACAAAGCGATAAACCATAGACATATCCTCCTGCTCCTTATGAGGAATACCGGCAAGCATCTCCTCATTTCCCTTAGTAGGAACTACCTGAACCATGAGTTTTTCCTTCATGACATCGTAATCCATAAGCTCATTCACTCTCACATCCGGACGGTTGAACATGCCATCCTCCACAGCATCACCAACCATCTGAAGGGCCTCATCATAGGAAGCTCCATCCTGATAACGATCAAAGGCTGCCTTTAAGTTCATAGTGACACCGATGTTGGAACCCTCCGGCTGAACACTGATGCCATAGTAGGACTCGCCCTGAAGCTTCTCCACCTGGCGGGCAGTTACATTTACACTCTGGAGCTCATCTCCCAGCACATCCTTAATGTCCTTTGCTACCTGATCAACAAATTCTCTGTAATCCATCATAAATACACCATATTTAACCTTTCGTTTTACGCTTAGCAGTACTTTTGCTGCTAAAATCAAGTGAATAGTTCACACGCTCTCCGTCATCCTTCATGAGAAGATCGGCATCAAAGCATCGACCTTTTCGCTCGGAATAAAGTCCGGTTACGTGTACGCGGCCATCCTTTAAAAGGGCAACGGCCATTTTCTTTGTGAGCTTTTTTCTCATGCTTGAGAGCCATCTGTTTTCCTTCCATAAGCAGAAGCTGCATTCTCTCTTGTTACAATAAAAGCCCTTCTCTCCCTCTAAAACTGAAGAACCACAGCGGGGACATTTACCTATCTCCTCACGCTGTGGCCTTGTACTGTCACCTCCAGAAAATGGATTATCCTGTTTTCCATCTGTGACTCCATATTTGGTTACCAGTTCCTTCACCATATCTGTGATGCCGGACATGAATTCTTCTTTTGACAAGGCTCCTTTCTCAATCTGCTTTAAAGCATTTTCCCAGTCTGCTGTGAGTTTGGCTGACTTCACCTCCTCCGGTAAGATCTGTACCAGTGCCATGCCATCCTCTGTTGGAATCAGCTACTTGCCCTTTCGCTGCACATAGCTGTTTCGCACCAGCTTCTCGATCATCTCTGCTCTGGTTGCCGGTGTGCCAAGTCCTTTCTTCTCGGTATCCTCATCAAAGCTGTCATTGCCTGCAGTCTCCATTGCAGATAGCAGGGAATCCTCGGTAAATGTTTTCGGCGGACTTGTGAAATGCTGGCTTGCCGAAACATTTTCACAGACAAAGGTCTGCCCCTCTGACAAAAGCGGGATTCCCTTCTCCGCTTTAGAAACCGTAAGATTTTTCATTTTTCGAAAGTGATCTTCGAATTCCTTCCAGCCTGGATTCAGGACATTCTTTCCTTTTGCCAGAAATTCCTCCCCGCCGCAGCTGACTCTGATCTCTGTTTCTGAGATACGCTGCTTCACTCCGGTTGCCATCAAAAGCCGCATAGAAATCAATAGAAGGATGTCTTTTTCTCCCTTAGAAAGCTCCTTGAACTCCTGCTTTTCAAGCTCTACCGTTGGGATAATGGCATGATGATCGGATACCTTGCTGTTATTTGTCACGCGACCAATATCTACCTCAGCGGAAGCCTGACAGGAAATGTTAAATACCTTTCTGATCATCCAAACCATATGCTCTGCCGTATCTGCCATATCCTCTGTCAGGAACTGGCTGTCCGTTCTTGGATAAGTCACCAGCTTTTTCTCGTAAAGGCTCTGGATATACTCCAGGGTTTTCTGGGCTGTGTATCCGTAGTAACGGTTAGCCTCTCTCTGCAGAGTGGTCAGGTCATAAAGCTTTGGTGGACTGATGGTTTTCTCTGTGCTCTTTGCATAGGTGACAGTTGCCGTCTGATTTCGACATTTTTCGATCAGCTCTGCCATCTCGTTCTGATCAAAGAGCCTCTCCTTCACCACCTCCAGGTCATCCAGATGTAAATGCACATTCCAGTATTTCTGCTTCTGAAAGCCATTGATCTGATTCTGCCTGTCAACCAGCATTGCCAGGGTTGGTGTCTGTACACGTCCTACTGTCAGCTTCCTGTCATAAAGCTTGGTAAAGAGCCTTGTTCCATTCATTCCAACCAGCCAGTCGGCCCAGGATCTGGCCTGTGCTGCAGCATAGAGAGAATCAAATTCATGACCATCCCTTAAATGCTCAAAGCCTTCACGAATAGCACTGTCCTCCATGGAAGAAATCCATAATCGCTTAAAGGGCTTTCTGCAGCCTGCCTGCTCATAGACCAGTCGAAAGATCAGCTCACCTTCTCTTCCGGCGTCGGTTGCAGCTATAATTTCTGTAACATCACTTCGGTTCATAAGCTTCTTCAAAATAAAAAACTGCTTCTTCGTACCTTCTGAAACCTGGTATAACCAGTTCTCCGGCAGAATCGGCAAATCCTCCATACGCCATTCTTTCAAGCGTTCATCATATGCTTGTGGCTGAACCAATTCAATCAGATGTCCCACAAACCAGGAAACGATATATCCGGAACCTTCCAGATAACCAACCTCCCGCTTATAGGCACCGATGACATTGGCAATTGACCGTGCCACACTCGGTTTCTCCGCAATTACTAATTGCATGTCTTACCTCCATCTTATGCTTTCTGAATCACTCGTTTAAACTTCAGCGGACTCTCTTCAATGTATTTGTTGATCAGACGACTCTCAGCCTTTGTCTCTGCATAAGCAGTGATGGTGATTGTCTTTTGATCCCAGTCAAGGGTGTAGCTGTCTGAAGCAACATTTGTGATATGATTCTTTGCCAGGAAATCACGGAAGTCCATCATGGCTTCCAAGTCATCTGACATGATCACATTCACATAGGTTCTGTCCTTGCTCATCTTGTCACTAAGCAGACAGGCAAGGGCACAGCCAACACCACCGGCAAGTGATACCACCAGAATGGCTGTCATGCTGTCTGAAGAGACCACTCGCTTGGTGATCCAGAAATTAAAAAAGTGTCTTCGACACTTCAGCCCCCTAGCCCCCATTCATGGGGGAATTGGGGGTTTCTTTTTATGTGTTTTTCCTGCATAATAGACTTATGAATATATTACAAACCATTTTT
>NZ_NFHY01000039.1:0-991 GCF_002161525.1 Drancourtella sp. An57 | reverse complement strand
TTTTGTTGAAGACACAGCTTCAGGCGGCATAGGGCAAAGGGTGAACTTTGATAATCGAATACCTGCCAGATATTGAATTTTCAAGGTGCATAGGCAAAATCTATGTGCGAAGTTTGAGTAAGACGTATGATGGCTATGAAGCTTCTCTGGAAATCAAAGGTGCTGTACCAGAAGGATATAAAAAGCAATTTTTTGATGATTCAGAAAATGCATGGAAAGATATTAGTCAAGCTAAATATACGAATGTTGTTGATAAGAATGTAAATGTTCGGGTAATTAATGAATCTGAACAGGAAGTATGGAGTGAAATTACAACAGTTAAGATCACGCCGAAGCCGGTAACAGTAACAGCCAACAAAGCAGAAAAGCTGTTCGGCAAGGAAGATCCGAAGTTCAGCGCTACAGTAACAGGAACGCTGAATGATGATAAGATCCAGTATACAGTCACCAGACCGGGAGCAGGAACAGACGAAGCAGTCAAGCTGTATAAGGATGCACTGGTAGCAGCCGGTGATAAGATTCAGGGCAACTATCAAGTAACATATGTTGCAGGGGACTTTGAGATCAAGACGAACACGGAAGACCTGAAGCTGACAGCTGAGAACGGAGGCGGTGTTTATAACGCTGCACCGTATTATCTGAACAATGTAGGAGCCACACTGAATGAGGAAGCATTGAAAGAGGCGAAGATCGAGTACAAAGTAGGCGACGGTGAATGGACTACAACAGCACCGAGTGCAACAAATGTATCCGACAGCAAGGAAAAGATCAGTGTCCGTGTAACATTGGAAGGATACGAGACCCAGCAGATCGATAACTTGAAGATCACGGTAACCCATAAGGATGTAACAGTAACAGCCAACAAAGCAGAAAAGCTGTTCGGCAAGGAAGATCCGAAGTTCAGCGCTACAGTAACAGGAACGCTGAATAACGATGAAATCAAATATACGGTAACCCGTCCGGGAGCAGGAACAGACGAAGCAGTCAAGCT
>NZ_NFHY01000038.1:0-1145 GCF_002161525.1 Drancourtella sp. An57 | reverse complement strand
TAACCTGCAAAAGCACTGCAATAAATCCTTTTCTTGTCTTTGGATTTCTCATCAGCTCTTTGAAACACCAGTCCACGGAAGGCTTCATGATAAAATCTTCGCTTCGGGCAGTTTGTCTTCTCTTATTCTGTGTCTTTCTTTTTCTTTTGTTGTTTCTCATAATTCGATCCTTTCCCGGCTTCTCATCCACTGGAAAAGGATATTTCTGTCTGCTGTAAGTGTAGCACATTTTCTTCATTGGAAAAAGTGGTTTAGGGAATAAATGATCCTGATAGAAAAGCGAAAAAGAAACTGTCCGATTGCCAGCCATTAGATCTGCCGTATACAATAATAAGATTTGAATAATTCGGCGAATGCCTTAGAAATACGAAAAGCGAATGCTTTTCAGATATAGATAGAGTAACATATCAATAACGAAAAGACAAGAAACCAGAGTCCACTATTACAACCAAATATCGAGAAATCCTTCGCCAGAAAAGCTTAGGATTCAGTAAACGGAACATCGCACATAGCTGCGGCGTATCCCGTAACACAGTTGCCAAGGTTGTCAAGCGGGCGGCGGAAATGAATCTTTCCTGACCACTGAATCATGGCATGATCAACAGCTCACTTGGGGAAATGCCTTTCCCCAAGGTAAAATCAGCAACCAATAGAAGGCTGCCTGATGAAATGTAAGGAGAGCCGTCATCATCGTATGAACCGCTTCATTCTCCGTGATCCAATGCATGAACTCTTTCAACCTCTTTTTCCCACACCTTATTCCATAGAATGTTCTTCCAATTCTGCAAGCTTCCGGAACTCTTCCACCGTCATTTTTGCCTCTTCTGCCGCTTCTTCCAACGTCAGACGGTTCTTCCGGTAGAGACGAATCAGTGTAGACTGCTCTCCCTGTGTCATGCCACGCTCAATCCCCTGTGTAATTCCACGCTTCACGCCCCGCTGAAAGCCTCTTTTCTCGGCTCCCTCCATGTTGGACCTATAGTCGAGGATCGCTTTCTCCCTGGCCTCATACTGTAAACGTTTCTTCTCATCCAGGCTCATCTTTACTAAATCTTCGTATGCTCCTTCCAGATATTCATTTCCCTTTGCCACTTCTTTCAGCTCCTCTTTATTCTGCCCTCGAAAGAAACGCATCCACTCCATCA
>NZ_NFHY01000036.1:0-1607 GCF_002161525.1 Drancourtella sp. An57 | reverse complement strand
TAAAGTGAGCCCCTTGTCAAGGACATCCGAAAAATTTTTTGTCTGGATTTTATAACAGCTTAAATGCTGATGGTAACTCGTTGGTTTTAATATATTTATAGTACTCGTTTGGAGACATTCCATGGAGGAGTGTCTGGTATCGGTCATTGTTATAATAATCCATCCAGTCATCTATACGAGCCTTCACATCCTCGAATGTTTTCCATGACGGGATATAAGGAGCCAGTTCATCTTTCATATGTCCAAAGAAACTTTCCTGCGGGGCATTATCCCAACAGTTTCCTCTACGTGACATGGATTGACGAAGAGTTCCATCTTTTAATAGATTGCGGAATGCAATACTGGTATAATGGCAGCCTTGATCGGAATGAAGCCAGGCCGTTGCATTTAACAGTTCCGGGTACTCTCTGAGAAGTTGTTTCACAGTATCAAGAACAAAATCCACAGCCAGGGAACTGCTTAACTGATAGGCAAGGATCTGCATGGTAAAAGCATCCTTTATCACAGAGAGATAGCAGAAACCGTCAGCAAACCGAATATAGGTAATATCTGTCAGCAAAACCTTACGGGGACCATGGCTCCGGAATTCCCGGTTGACATGATTCGGAACGACAGCATCCGTCTTCAATGCTTTTGCCATCCGTCTGTAGGGGTTGGCTTTGCGGATTGGACAGAAGAGACCAAATTTTTTCATTAATCGTTTTACTTTTTTATGATTCATTCGGAATCCCATACGGAACAGTCTCATACAAATGCTCCGATAGCCTTTTGCATATCCACGGAACTCATAAGCTGTTTTAATAAGTTCAAAATCTTCGAGATCCCGCTTTTCACGATATCTGCGTGTATCCGAGGCATTCACCCATCGGTAGTATCCCGAACGGGAAACGCCTGCAAGATCGCAGAGTTCTTTCACACTAAGAGAAGACTCTGTCATGGTTTCCTGCTGGATCAGTGCAAAGAGTTCGCCGGTTGGGACGTGTTGTCTTACTTCTGCCGATTGCGGACATGTGAAGTTTTTTTTAAAAACTCAACCTGCTTTTCCAAATGAACAATGCGTTCCTGCAATTCTCGGATACTTGTATCCATCCGCTGTTTAGCCAGATCTTTTTCGGCAAACAAAGCAGTCCTTTCTGAATGAGAAATTCCTCTGGGCTCCTTAAAACCTTCAGGAGAACGGGCTTCTTTCAGAATACGTTTACGAATTCCATCCAGACAGCTTCGTGAGAAAAGCGAAGGATCATATCCAGCAGCACGCATAATTTTCTGAGTGGTCATTTGAGGAAGATCTACTTGGCTGGCGAAAAAAACTTTAAAAGCAACTGTGAAAACAATGCAGTATGAAGAAACATGATGTGTATAAATGTTTCCTTCCAGTATTTCGATTTGTTCCTGCGTAAACACGATTTGTTTTGACATAGATAGTCCACCTTTCTGTAAAAAATATATCACAACAACAGATAAGCTGTATATCAATGTCCACAGTTGGGTTTTCAAAGCTATCAACATAATAACAGCAGTCAAATCTGTGTCCACAATATAGGATTAAATCTCAAAATACGTACAAAAAGGATTTTACCCGTGTCCTCTTTATAGGGCTCATTTTA
>NZ_NFHY01000035.1:0-1678 GCF_002161525.1 Drancourtella sp. An57 | reverse complement strand
TAAAGAATAAATTTTAGAAATCCCTGCTTTTCAGCCAGAGTATGTTATTGTGGCTATTTTGCACAACAAGCGTCTCCTTTGGAGCCGTTATCCACATCTCAAGGCCATACGGACTCCTCTTCAAAAAAAATGTGGATATTTACTTTTTTCCATCTTCCATTCTATCACCACCTGTTGTATAATAACCCTGTCATTCAAGATACACGGTTGTGTATTTCGAAATGTAGGATACATCTTCATCCGTTACTGTATGTCTGCGAAAACTTTCCAGTAACCCTGAAGATGTATTTTTTATGCTCTGCCCGATCTCTTTCCTCAATGGGCTGAAGGAAAGGTAGATCTGCATGACTATGTCTGCTATCTGTGTGATCAGGTAATGATTTTTCATCGCATTGCTGTCCCGGCTGTTTAAATGCTCAATATCATAAATCCCATTTTTCTGGTTATTGAACCCTTCGTTCTCTATTTTCCATCTTCCACGGCCTGCTTCAATCATTTCCTCCAGATTTTTCTTTGTCAGTTCGATGTTTGTGATCCACTGGAATTCATGGATTTCTTTCTCCCCGTCTTCTTCTGTTTCATACCGATAGCGGTACATATCCGCTTCTTCTTCCTTCCCTGCCGTTTCCTCTACATGGTTGATATATTCTCCGTTCCCGCCTTCTTTCCCGATTCCCGTCAACGTCTCTGCTCCGCCTCCACTGGCAATCCATTCATAGCTCTCTGCCAGCACTTTCTGCCGTGTTGCCTTCTGGGTCAGGATGTATTTCCAGTCACGGCACATCTTCATGATCGTCTCTGCCGCATAAAGGGCATCCCCCTGCAGACAGACCGGCAGTCTCGGATAGTCTTTATGCAGCCGTTCCAGCAGCCGTTTCGCCGCATTGATCTCACAGTCATTTTTGCTGACATCTTCCTTCTCATTTTCAATGAATTCTGTATCAAGGCTGATCAGGATCCCCGGCGACAGCAACAGTTTCGCCTCCAGAACTTTATGATAATATCTTTTCACTTTGACCTCTTTCCCATCTACTTCCCGTGTCACCGTTGTCACAAGACAATTTTCGCAATGCTTTTCACGAAAGTAAAAGAGCCCGGTCCCGTCTATGATGACTCTCCAGTATTTCCCCAGCAGTCTGGAACGGGAAAAGCTTTTCTTTCGGATCAGGCTCTTCACCATCTTTTTTCTTACATCTGCCAGACATTGTGGAGAAAGGCGTTCCAGATAGTAATTCAGTGTATCCGCATGCGGCATTTCTGAAAGCCCCTGATCACCGGACAGAATCCGGAGTGTGGCAATACACGCATCTTCATTAAAGGTTTCTTCCATGGAGCGCATGCTCTTTACTGCACACATATTTTTCAGCATCCCCATCAACACCAGATCTGCCTGACTGTAGGTAGTATAGGAAGGGTGTCTCGGATCCGTCATCTCATTAAGCCATTGTGGAAGTTCTTTAAAAAAATGACGGGTAAGCATCATGATTTCCACAATCCCTCTGTCTTTTTTCTTCATCTTACGCTTCTTTGCTTTGGTAAGCCAGTCGGCTTTTTTCTTCAGTTTCTTCATACTTTTCTCCTGTGTGTAAAATTTTTTTCTTTTATTTTACATTAAACAGAAGAAAAGCAGGAAATCTCTGGGATTTTTATTGCGAAAAGTTTTTATTCTTCAGTGCTG
>NZ_NFHY01000034.1:0-2205 GCF_002161525.1 Drancourtella sp. An57 | reverse complement strand
ATCTGTATACTTCTTCCCGGCCATTTCATCCCAGAAATGGACCGTCCGGTAACAAAAATCATCATCTGGAAATCGTTCAAAATTCAGGACGCTGACCTGAATACACTTCTTCAGGATGCGATAGCTTTCCCCTGCTTTGATCTGTCCTGCATACATTTTGCTCAGACAAAATAGCAGACGTTCGTCCCAGTATTCCACATAAAACACCTGCATTTCGATATCTATCTGCACTCCATCCGCCAGGCATACATGCACATCCAGAATTCCCTTCTTTTCCTCTTCTGCTTCTTTGGGAAGCTCATTTTCCAACAGGATCGTTTCATCAATTTCTTCCGGCTTAACCTGCAAAAGCACTGCAATAAATCCCTTTCTCGTCTTAGGATTTCTCATCAGCTCTTTGAAACACCAGTCCACGGAAGGCTTCATGATAAAATCTTCGCTTCGGGCAGTTTGTCTTTTCTTATTTTGTATCTTTCTTTTCCTTTTGATTTTTCTCATAATTCGATCCTTTCCCGGCTTCTCATCCACTGGAAAAGGATGTTTCTGTCTGCTGTAAGTGTAGCATATTTTCTTAATTGGAAAAAGTGGTTTGCCTGAGAAAGGAATATAGAAATGTAAGAAGCCATCCGATTACCGGCCAATGTGTCTGCCGTATATAAATGTAATGTTTGAAAATTTCGGCGAACGCCTTAGAAATACGAAAAGCGAGTGCTTTTCAGATATGGATAGAGTAACATATCAATAACGAAAAGGCAAGAAACCAGAGGCCACTATTACAACCAAGTATCGAGAAATCCTTCGCCAGAAAAGCTTAGGATTTAGTAAACGGAACATCACACATAGCTACGGCGTATCCTGTAACACAGTTGCCAAGGTCGTCAAACGGACGGCGGAAATGAATCTTTCCTGGCAAGTGAATCATAAGATGACCGACAACTCACTTGGAGAAATGCTTTTCCCCAAGTGAAAATCATCAACCAATAAAAAACTACCTGATGATAAAGTTATGATCTTACAGGACACGCTGTCAGGTTCTCCGTTCGATGATCCAAAAATAGAACCTCTTTGCCAGGGAACAGTACAGTGCTCTGTTATTTTTCACATATTCTTTCTCTATATAGGAATATATAGATTGAAATACCTTCTCTACATATTCTTTCTCCTCATCCACCAACTCCTGATCTCTAGACAGCGGGCTGATCCTGCTTGAAAAATACATATCCAGCTCATATATTTTATTTTTGATTCGGGGATGAACCTTGTACCTGTTTGTGAGCAAAATTTCCATAATAGAATTCTGCATCTCCAGAGATAAATCAGTATAATACCATGCCATCGAATGGTGCTCATTATCATACAATTCTAAAAATGGCTTATAAAAGGTATCATTAATTTCCTTTCTTCCTTCCCGATAGTCCTCTCTATAACTTGTATATCTTCCAAGAAAAAATGTAAGGAGAGCCGTCATCATCGTAAGAACCGCTTCATTCTCCGTAACCCAATGCATTAACGCTTTCAATATCTTTTCCCCACACCTTATTCCATAGAATGTTCTGCCAATTCCACAAGCTTGCGAAACTCTTCTACTGTCATGTTTGCTTCTTCTGCAGCCTCCTCCAACGTCAGACGCTTCTTCTGATAGAGCTGAATCAACATGACCTGACCACCCTGCTCCATGCCCCGCTGGAAGCCCCTATTCCGGGCTCCCTCCATATTGGATCTGTAATCCAGGATCGCTTTCTCCCTGGCCTCATACTGTAAACGTTTCTTCTCATCCAGGCTCATCTTTACTAAATCCTCGTATGCTCCTTCCAGATATTCATTTCCCTTTGCCACTTCTTTCAGCTCCTCTTTATTCTGCCCTCGAAGAAACCGCATCCACTCCATCACATCTTCCGGTCCGCTGGCCTTTTTCTGAAGTTTCGGAAGCTCCAGGATCTGAATCTCCAGCTTATCTGTATACTTCTTCCCGGCCATTTCATCCCAGAAATGGACCGTCCGGTAACAAAAATCATCATCTGGAAATCGTTCAAAATTCAGGACGCTGACCTGAATACACTTCTTCAGAATGCTATAGCTTTCCCCTGCTTTGATCTGTCCTGCATACATTTTGCTCAGGTAAAATAGCAGGCGTTCATCCCAGTATTCCACATAAAACACCTGCATTTCGATATCTATCTGCACTCCATCAGCCAGGCATACATG
>NZ_NFHY01000033.1:0-3951 GCF_002161525.1 Drancourtella sp. An57 | reverse complement strand
AGTTTCTTCATACTTTTCTCCTGTGTGTAAAATTTTTTTCTTTTATTTTACATTAAACAGAAGAAAAGCAGGAAATCTCTGGGATTTTTATTGCGAAAAGTTTTTATTCTTCAGTGCTGTGGCCAGAAAGTAATTATACCTAGGGCGCACTTACTCACCACCCGCAAGCGGGCGGAGGTACTGCCTGACGGCAGCCGTGCGCTCTCCGAGGGGGACGCTCCAGCGGGCCCACGTCCTGCTGGTAGCACCGAAGCTGGGAGCCGTCAAAGGACCGGCTTCGGTGCTACCAGCTTCAGTGCTTTATGGTGGCCAAGAGGGGCTTAAGCCCCTCTCTTTCAAAATGTGTGCTTTTCAGGGGGAAAAACCCTTGACAAATCGCTTACTGTAATGCCATTCTATAAAAATGTGAAAAAGGAGGGGATTGTATTATGGCCGGCAGCATAAAGGATTTATCAAAATACCGGTATGAACGATCCTCTGAAGAATTGGAAAATGCAAAAACAATGTTAGAAAGCGGCAAATTTAAACTTGCTCTTAACCGTTCCTATTATTCTATTTTTCACGGAATACGCGCGGTTAACGTCTTAGATGAATTTGACAGCAGCAAGCATAGTGGTGTCATCGCCCATTTTAATCAATATCATGTTAAGACAGGCGATTTTCCAAAAGAAGCCTCGAGGATCATTCGAACATCTTCGGAGATGCGTGAACATGCAGATTATGATCATTAAAGGGAACCGCTCTGACTATAAGGCAGTTCCTTTTTACATTTCGTTGAATTATTTGGTTAGAATCTGAGAATGAACGTTTGTTTCGTTCTCTTTTTTTATGTCTGAATACAGGAAAGGCGGTCATATTTCACCTTTTCGGAAAGACATATGGTAACAGAAAGGAAAAATACTATGGAAAATATGAATAAAAATAAGAAAACAATCTTAACTCTCGAGCTCATTGGCATCGATGGTTTTTCATGCCCGACATACCAAGATCAGTTCGGACATTTATGGAAAGATCTCAATTTAGGTCAATCTAAAACGCCTGACCTCTACTCCGTTACTGGCAACGAGCCCGACGGAGAGCCAATTGCCCCAATCCGGTATGAACATGTTTTCAAACCCAAGCCATATCAGAATGACAAATATGAATTCGAATATATGCTGTTAGGCAGAATGCGGAGTGACTGCGAATATTACCTCGGATATGGAAATCGGAGCAATTCCCGATTATATGGAAATGATCCGAAACAGCATATTGATCGGATGAAAGAATTATGGAAGGTGTTTCCCGCAGACAAAAAACCTGAATGGTTGACCTGGGAACAGCTTCTTAACTATGAAAGAGCAATGTGTAACCATTAACCATGCTTTCGGAAAGAAAACATAACTTTCAAAATCTAATAAACACGAAAGGAATTATTATGAATTTTAAAGAATTTACAGAAGAAATAAAAATAGCGCTAAAGGAGAAACTGAACCGGGATGACATCTGTATCTATTCAGAGACAGCTCTAAAGAATAATCATACTTTGTTACCCGGCCTTTTGATCGAAGCGGCCGGATCAAATATTATGTACACAATCCCATTAAAAGAATACTATGAAGAACTCAAAGAGGGCGTCTCCATCCAGAAAATTGCTGCAGAAATGGCACATTTTTACCAGAGTATAGACAGCTATGAAATTGCACAGCTAGGGAACTTTGACCAGCTAAGAGAGAAAGTCATCTATCGGATTGTCAATCAGGAAAAAAATCAGGTTTTTCTGCGATCCGTTCCTTATATGCCATATTTAGATCTGGCAATTACATTTCATGTGCTTATAGACAACAACGCTTCTGGCTGCGCAGCGCTTACAATCAGTAATCGGCATCTGAAATACTGGGGGATTGATTCCTCAGAATTATATCCTCTGGCGCACGCCAACACGAAACGTCTTTTTCCCAGCGTGATAAATCCATTTGTGGATCTCATCCGCTTCCCGGAGATAATGAACGAAAATGAGCCGTTTCGCAGCTTTCTATCTACATTAAAAATTCTCAGCAATCGCAATCAGTCTTATGGAGCATCCTGTATTCTCTATAACAACGTACTGGCTGATCTGGGGAAGGAACTTCAACATAATTTCTATCTTTTGCCGTATACTGTTGATGAATTTCTCATTCTTCCAGAGAACCAGAAATATCCCAGAAAATTTTTAATGGAAATTGTGGAGTCCGTTTTAAATGATGCTGCTGAAAAAGAGCAGTTTCTTTCCTCGCATCCATATTATTATAGGTAATTGCGAAACTCCTTCGTAAACTTGAAGCAAAACAAGGAAAATTCGTACAGGGAAGGAGTTTTGGAATGAAAAGTGGATAACCGGATATTTTAGGCGCACTTTAATAAGCTATCTGCTTTATGAAAGTGGTAAGTCCTATGCTATGAGTGGCTTTAAGCTTCGAATGTATTCATGATGTTTGATTTTATCGGCGAGAACAACAGTAATCAGCTGAGTGATACCGGCAAGGTCAGATCAGCATGTAAAGTCTTCTCGTTTTGTGTCCGACGGCCTGCTAGACAGAGATGATCTTTGATGTGGTTGATATCTCTTTCAACAACAGTCCTTATTTTATAGGTGTTATCCCATTCTTCGGTTCCGCGGATCGTTCCGGGATAAGCCCGCAGATCCTTTTCCGGATAGACATAAACCATACGACCACATCTTGAAGTGGTACAAGGATTTTCGCAACAGCATTGTCTATAAGATTTTTGGGTGGATTTCTCGTAAGCCCATCTCATTTTAGGGCAGACAAACTTGAATCTGGTAACACCTCTTCTTAGTTTAGAAGTGCATTCGTACTTCATAGGGAGGGAAGGATCATGAGGGCAACAGGGGATCCCGTTTTCATTGATGGTATAATCCTGATTTTCAAGACCTGCTCTTGCATTGAGTGGAATATATGCTTTCTGGAAATGTTTGTCCTTACCAAAAGTATCACCGGTAAGAAGGCTCTTATAGAGCTGAGCGGTATCGAAAGCGGCATCTCCGAGGAAGGTTTTGGGATTGATCAGTGGATGCTTTGAAAAGAAGTCTTTGAGTGTTGGGATCAAAAGTTTGGAATCATGAACACACTTATCCTCATCAGGGGAGTCCGATTTCTTTTCGACAACAATATCCGGATGGGACGCCAGAAAGTCTTTGTTGTAGAAAGAGATATGACGGATAATGCCCAGCCCATTGGTGACAATGCCAAATTTGAAGACATAGCAAAAATGCCCATTGATATACAGCTGGTTAATTTCAGGATTAGCAGAAGCATGGGACGGCATGGAGCCGTAGGCAACCTTATAGGGATCATAAGATTGATTAAAGCCCTGAGCTTTCGCATAGGCCTTAACCTGCCGAATGATTCTGTTAGCGTACTTCGGATTATTTTCGGTGACAAAAGCTTCAATACCGGAAGAATCGAAGATGGTTAAATCTGCTTTTGCAGGATCAATAGCCTGGCAGATGGGCTCTGTAATATCAACAAGATGATCAAAGATAAACTGCAGGTCATCTGAAAAGTCCTGTTTAAAGCGAGTGATTTTGGAAGCATCCGGGACTTTGGAAAACCCGCAGAATTCACGAAGGGGTTTAAAGTAAGCGAGAAAAATGAGGAGAAGCTGGTCTGTAGGGATAGAGAAAATACGCTGGATGATCAATGCCCACAGGAGAGCATGCAAAGGGTATTTACGGGATCTGCCCGTTGATGCATAAAAATGATTTCTGAAAGAAATCGGAATAATTTCATCAATGTCGATATGAGTTTCTAATAGGGAAAGAAACGCAGGTTTGTCATTTTCAAATTTTTTTTTGGCAATCTGAAAAAATATCTGCCAGAGAAAGCTGTTTATATGGTATCATAGTATCAGAATAACTCCTTTCTTGGATGGTGGTTTATGGATTTTGGACGACTCTATTATACCATATCC
>NZ_NFHY01000032.1:0-6025 GCF_002161525.1 Drancourtella sp. An57 | reverse complement strand
ATCTTATCGGGAGCCATGAAGAAACTCATGGCTCCCTTCATCAGACGACTGGCTCTCGCTAACGGATCCGGTGGCTCTATTTCATGAGATTGGGTGGCTCTGCCACCGCAGAATATTCAGAAAAATCTTTTAATTTTCTGTTTCAAAAAATATTTCCCTCACTTATAGAAAGGAAATCCGAGGATTATACAGTGTTTTGAGACAAAGTTTTTGATAAAGTGCATAAAAAAACATCCTGCCTTTTTTGACTGGATGCCAATTTTTAATTCATAGATTTCTGTTATAAAAAATAGCCACCAGATTTTCTGGCAGCTATTCGCTTATTAAATCATCACCATATTCTTTTTTTATCCTTTCGCACAACCGATTCCAGCTTTCTTCTTCCTCCTCTGGAGTTCTTTCTGGCAATATCACATCTTTTATATCATCATCAATAGCTTTTACATATTTATCCGTTAAATCCGGATACTCATCCAACAACCTTTCGAAAAGTTTATAAAGTCCCCACTCTGTACATTTAGCCAGGCATGAAGAAAATAGTTTCATAGTCATTGGCTTTTGTTTATCGATTGCCGCCAGTTCATCATCGGAAAACTCGAATGTTAAGATAAGAAATTCTTCAAAATTATGTTTTTCTTTTTCTGATAGTTCATCATATTTTTTCATCCCAGTTCTCCTTTCATATGCCTATGTTATAGATACATTTTTCAGTATAGTAAACCATTATTTTTCCCATGATAATGATTATATTACAAACTGGGAAGTGAACAGAAATGATAAGCTATTCTCCATTATGGGAGACCATGAACAAACGGGATATCTCCACCTATACACTGATTCATAAGTATGGGATCAATCCCCGGACGATCAATAATTTAAAACATAATAAGTCTATTACCATGTTTACACTGGAAAGACTTTGTGAAATTTTGAATTGCGAACCGAATGATATTATTAAATTTGAAAAAGAATAAAAGCTACTGGAAAATTATGCTCCAGTAGCTTTTCATAGTAAAGTTTAGTTCTTTTACCTATCAAGCTACACATCTTAATGCTTATTATCTTGATATGGATTGAATTTATCACATTTAATTTTTCAAAAATTAAAAAAATCAGTTACATACAACTTTTGACTTCATAAATCATAATCTGATTTTCATTTGCTTGTTCCATATTTTCAATTAAAGTTTCATCAAACTTTACTGTACTATCTGAAATATTAATATGAAGATAATTACGGTAATTTTTAAGCAACATCATCGCTGAACTTAACGATAATCCATTTTTCAATAAACAAATAGCAGTTTCATCATCTGTTCCATATTTTATTTGCATATAGAACCTATCCTCAAGTAATTCCAGATCATGCAAAACCTCGACATACTTGATCAAAATATTATCAATAAAATCTTGCTCTTCTTTAATACGTACTATTGCCAAATTCACTACCTGGGTTCGATTTTTTCCTTTGAGCTTTGTATAGCGTGGAGTATTGTTTCCAAAAAGTTTTATATCTCCCCATTTGCCTACATAGATAGCAATTTCTTTATTTTGTTGATAAAGCCGCCTCCAGTGTCTAATAAAAAGGCCTATCATCTCTGCATAAGATTTATTATCCGCTCTCCAATCTAACATCATTGCATAAAATTTTCGTGCTTCTTCATTCTCTAAGCGTTTTAAGTTATCACTTCTGCTATCTGGAATATACTGAATAAACAAATGATAGATTACATCTAATAATTGATCTGTAGTGTTTATTTTAACATTTTTTGTTTGATAGGAGTCTACTTTGTTTTGCATATTAGTTTCATATGAAAAAACATCAATTTCGCTGATTCCGTTCATGATACACGCCTTTCCAATATCTGTTTGCGTGTATCTTTCCTTATACTCCTCTATTATCCCATTCTCATAATTTTCAATGAACTCCGAAGCCTGTCGGAGATCTTCTTCGTTAGAAGAATCAATTTTTGTCTGGCTCAACAAAATATTTTCAACAACATCTTGATGTTTCGACTCTACTTTAGCTACTTTTCTCAAAAAATTTTCACAGTTGGCATTTTGAGCAAAGTATTGGCCAAACACAATATAGATCTGTGGTTCCAATCTCTGTAATTTCCCATTTCTTCTATCAAAAATCTCACTAAATCTACATACTCTCCCTACCAAATTTTTAAATGCGTCATGGCTCAAATTTGTTCTTCCACGTCTATTATCAAGAATAAACATTCTTTCAGCCGGTAAATTAACACCAGACAGTAATGTTGAACTTGTAATCACGTATTTAATAGCAGGATCTTTTTTATATAAGTCTTCTATGTAAATTCTAATTGCATCAGGAACACTTCCGTGATGGTAAATAATACCCTTACGTAAACAAGCCAACAAATTATATTGTGGCTGTAGATATTCAGAAATATTTTCGCACGCCGTAGAAACTAATTCTGATTCAATATCTGGCAAAACATCTTTCAGTGCCAACGCAAATTTTTCTATATCAATGGGTCTATTCAAATAAATAATGTTTTTATTAGCACAATATTCCTTGATAAAATCTTCTTCAAAAATAAATTTTTTGCTCATAGATATAGGCAAATATTTGTTTAAAAACTGGTCATAAAGTTGCAAACCTTTATGGTTTCTCATATCATATAGAAAATATTTTTCAGATTTTATATATTCACTAACCTTAAATCCTTCAATATCATATGTTGTATATCTTGTTTTTAAATTCCCCCCATCAGCAAGAAAAGGTGTTAAAAACTTAAATGCAACATTAGGATTTCGATTTTGGGCAACAATAATAACATTTGCCAGTGTATGACTGCGAGTATTATCCTCCAACAATTCATGAGCTTCATCAACGATAATACAGTCAAAAGCCAAATTATGATCTTTTTTAAAAATTCTAAGTAGCCGTTCTTGTGTCAGTACCGCCAGACAAGATTTATCATGTGGATTATACATTTCAGGATGAACAACAATCTTAGGAAAAAGTCCTTTACTCACACTCTGGATTCTCTTTTTTGTCTGAATCAAAAGTGCTTTTGTCGATGTCAATATACAAATCTTCTTTCCAGCATATTCTTTGACCGCAGATAAAATCAACTCAGATTTCCCATAAGATGTGGGCGCAATAATAGACACCGTGTCAGTCTTCGTGTCATCAAAAAATTTAACCAACATATGTTGCTGTTCGCTTTGGTAAATTCTTCCTGTCGCATATTGCTCAAGAAATGCATCATTCCATTCTGTAAAAAAATTTCTTTGTTCATCTGAAATGTAGTGTTGTTCAATAAATTTGCTGACAGGATAAAGCCCCTTATTTATAGAAATTTCATATAAAGGAATATAATCGCCTGTCTGATTGCAGTATTCAACAACAATTCTGTATCCAAGTTGTTGGACATTAACCTCCTCTGCATTTATAAAGCAAATTGCAATAGCCAACAAACATTTATATTCTTTAGGCTGTAGTTGTTTGCCAAGCATAAAACGATTATATAGCGAAGCAAAATTCGTATTTCTAAGTTTAGCAAGAGTTAAGTCATTTTTCATCTACAGTCTCTCTTTCCAGAAAATTGTATACTGCTTCAAAAGTTTCCTTTTGAATTATCAATATGTATACTTTCTTAAATAAATTTTCGTTAACAACTCGGATATATTTCTGTCCCACTTTTGTTGCCTTTATGCGTTCTGACATGGGATGAAACAATGTGGCTGACAATACAACATTAAATGTGTCACTAGAATTATTTCCTTCTAAAGAATCATCAGCACATTGTTCCAAAAGCTTCATTACGGCATCTTTTTGATGATTACTATCACTCATAGAGACTTTAGCAGCATTCAGTGCATTAAGCCATAGACTAGTATTAGAAGCATTCAGACGTGACTTCAAATCATTTTTTGCAGTATTAATCAATCCAATTGCTGCGGCAGAAGCATTTTTTTGCCCTTTTTGAATTTCACCTGATTTAACTTCAGTAATCCATAAAGAATTTGTTTTATTTTCGAATAGAGCAACATCGTAGCCTTTTTTGAAACTACGTTCTTCCATATTAAAAAATGGAGAAGCTGTAGTGAATCTACCTTCCATTTCTAAAATAACATGAACAAGGAGTTCACCAATCATTCCTTTTTTACGCTCTTCTGATACATTCTTACTTGTTTTATATCTCTTAATAAACTCTTTTACCGTAGCCTTGTAAGAATAAATCTTTCTTCCTGATCGAGCTTGATCTACGCCATGACAAACTGCGACTAACCGATTGCGTATCTCCTGCTTCAATTCTTCCGTGAGAGACTCTATGAAGTAAAGAACATAGTCAGAATAATCTTCTTTTGTTACGCCAGGTATCAATTCAATCATATAGGCCTCTCTTTCTTTGTGTATCTATATTATAATATTTCGCTGGAATTAATAAGTATTATTTCTGCAACCGCCTTTATGAGCGCAATCTCTGCGCTAAGTTGTTTTTTATTTTTATATGGCCTATACTGATTAGCTATTTGTTCACTTTTACTATGGACCAATGAATTCCTTGTCTCATAAATTCGGGTTGCCAAATTTGTATACACTCCTTGTGTATCCGACCAAGAAATTTTCGTTTTTTTAGAAGTTGTAAATGGTACCAAATTATTCTGGTAATAATCAATAGCTTTTAAGTCAATCTGACTAATACGTTTTTTTAAATCATCAATTGGCACATATTCCATTAAAACATATTTTAAAGATTCAGATTCATTCCCTTTACCTGATTCATCGTCACTACTCATATGCTTTTTAATATATTTTGCTAGCTCATAAATCTTCTCTTCACTTTTATATGAAAAATCAGGTCTCGTCATTCTATCTTTGATTTCTTCTGTCAGTTTTTTCCTAAAAACAGCATCAAAATAATGCTCAATTATATGATAAAAAGAAATATACATAGTAAAAGGATCTCTAGATTCCATTGCCATCGTATAATAATCAAGAACCTCTGCATTGTATATTCGCTGTGGCGGCGAATCAACTTCTTCTCGAGTATAATGCAACACAGAATTGCCAATAGAATACATATCCTGAATATCTGTATATTCAGAAATTGGAATGCTTTTTTTATACATGATTAAAAATTCAAAAGAAATAGCACAATCAATTAATCTCTTTTCAGAAATAGGGCTTGCTGAACTAATTTTTAGCGTAATTGCTTTTAAAATCTCTGGCAGTAATTCCAATGGATGTTCGATGTCTGCTTTATTGAAGTTATGCCTAAATATCATTCTGCATCGATGTCGCAAATCTATATACGTTCTTCGACCATTAATTCTAACGCTTTCAGCTATAGAATCTAATAAAAACATACAATAATCAAGGGAAGCAGGGCCAACGGAATATGAAAAGCCATTTATTCTATCGTCTAACATTTCCAAATCCATTGCATTTCTTGATATCGGACCAAATAATCGCAGTGCTACTTCTCTATAATTTGTTGTTATTATTACAAGCTTATCCCTTTTATAATTTCCAATGTTATCAAATGCTTGTTTCAAAGTATCGTTACGGAAAATTAACTTTGTACATTCATCTGAAGAGTTCCAAACAATATCACAATTTTCGTCTATCTCTGTTTCAATACAGAGAATTTCTTTTAAAACCTGTTTTATTTCTAAAAAACTTGCCACTAGATTCTCTCCTTTATTTTTTTAGTAACTGACATAGCGGCAGAAGTTGTTCTAATTTTTCTACGATACGTTTTTGCTCGGCAAGGGGTGGAAGTGGGATTTTACACATTGAAAGATAATCTTTATGTATTCTCTGCTGTCCTGCTGTTCCAGTAAATGATTTAATTCCATTATCAATAAAATATGCCGATTTAAAAAACCACAATAAATATTCTTGTGATAACAAATTATTAATAACTAAAACTTCCCACACCAATACGGTGTGTTGAACCTTGAAAATTCAATATTTCAGCCAATAAAAAAGGCATAAACCTGTCCCGTTTGGTATAATGGAATTGACGAAAAACCATCTATA
>NZ_NFHY01000031.1:0-8650 GCF_002161525.1 Drancourtella sp. An57 | reverse complement strand
GAAGCAGTACCGGAAGGAGCTGTGGACTGTATGGAAGAGAGAATGCCGGAATGAGTAGCGAGAGGAAGGTGGGAATCCTTCCGGCCGAATATCCAAGGTTTCCAGGGTAAAGCTGATCTGCCCTGGGTAAGTCGGGACCTAAGGCGAGGCCGAGAGGCGTAGTCGATGGACAACAGGCAGAAATTCCTGTACTGCTGTACAACAGAACTGTGGGGACGCAGAAAGAGAGCGCGAGCCGGGAATGGAGAGACCGGTGCAAGCGGGGTACCAGTCCGGTTGGAAAAACCGCCGGGCAATGGGAAGACGTGATGCGGAGCGAAGAAAAAGTAGTGAAGCGCGTGAGCTGGCTGCCAAGAAAAGCCGCTATTGTTTGTACAGTACCCGTACCGTAAACCGACACAGGTGGATGAGGAGAGAATCCTAAGGCCGACGGGAGAAGCATTGTTAAGGAACTCGGCAAAATGACTCCGTAACTTCGGGAGAAGGAGTGCCAGTGAGAGCTGGCCGCAGAGAATAGGCCCAAGCAACTGTTTAGCAAAAACACAGGTCTATGCAAAACCGAAAGGTGAGGTATATGGGCTGACGCCTGCCCGGTGCTGGAAGGTTAAGGGGAGAGGTTAGCGCAAGCGAAGCTTTGAACTTAAGCCCCAGTAAACGGCGGCCGTAACTATAACGGTCCTAAGGTAGCGAAATTCCTTGTCGGGTAAGTTCCGACCCGCACGAAAGGCGTAATGATTTGGGCACTGTCTCGACAATGCACCCGGTGAAATTGAAGTACCAGTGAAGATGCTGGTTACCTGCGCCAGGACGGAAAGACCCCATGGAGCTTTACTCCAGCTTGATACTGGGATTCGGTATTGCATGTACAGGATAGGTGGGAGGCTAAGAAGTAAGGACGCCAGTCCTTATGGAGCCGCTGTTGGGATACCACCCTTGCGGTATTGGGTTTCTAACCAGCAGCCGTGACCCGGCTGGGGGACAATGTCAGGTGGGGAGTTTGACTGGGGCGGTCGCCTCCGAAAGGGTATCGGAGGCGCTCAAAGGTTCCCTCAGAATGGACGGAAACCATTCGAAGAGTGCAAAGGCAGAAGGGAGCTTGACTGCGACACCGACGGGTGGAGCAGGTACGAAAGTAGGACTTAGTGATCCGGTGGTATAAAGTGGGATTGCCATCGCTCAACGGATAAAAGCTACCCTGGGGATAACAGGCTTATCACTCCCAAGAGTTCACATCGACGGAGTGGTTTGGCACCTCGATGTCGGCTCATCGCATCCTGGGGCTGAAGTAGGTCCCAAGGGTTGGGCTGTTCGCCCATTAAAGCGGTACGCGAGCTGGGTTCAGAACGTCGTGAGACAGTTCGGTCCCTATCCGGCGTGGGCGTAGGATATTTGAGAGGAGCTGTCCTTAGTACGAGAGGACCGGGATGGACCGGCCGCTGGTGTACCTGTTGCATTACCAAGTGCATGGCAGGGTAGCCAAGCCGGGAAGGGATAAACGCTGAAGGCATCTAAGCGTGAAGCCCCCCTCAAGATGAGATATCCCATGCGAAAGCAGTAAGACCCCTTGAAGACGACGAGGTAGATAGGGCAGAGGTGGAAGTGTGGTAACACATGGAGCTGACTGTTACTAATAGGTCGAGGGCATAACCAAGGAATGGTGGATAGGAAAAAGCAGGATGACAGAAACGTGGACTTATATGTGGTTTTGAAGGTACACAAAAGGAAACACCTGAAAAGGTGTGTTTCTTTGTATCTAAAATATTCCTCCTTAGCTCAGTCGGTAGAGCATGCGGCTGTTAACCGCAGTGTCGTTGGTTCAAGTCCAACAGGGGGAGCTTGCAAAGCCCGTAAACTCAACATTTACGGGTTTTATTTGTTTTTGTAATATGTCCCTTGGGGGCAAAACAGATTGTCTGCTGAAAAAAGCAGGCATTTGATTGTTATACTTAAAAATGAAGCGGAATTGCGTTGCTGGATGGGTTCCGGTGTGTCGCCCGATGGTAAATTTTAAGTTTTACTGTCGGGCTTTTTTATTTTATCTTAAAGAGAAGGGAGGGCTAAGCCCTACATTATAACGGTCGATCGGATATTTTACCAGATTGATCTTTGAAGCGCTTGTCTGGCAATTGGTAGAAAAGTCAGCCGTATAATGCAGTCGTGTTACCAGGTACATCTCCCAGATTATGTAAAGACTGCATCAGTCAAGCGCCGGTGTTTGACACCATATCAGAAAATCCCTATAATAAATTTAATTATTGCTGATAATGGCAGAAAGTTCCGGGAGGAACAAAGATCACCAATGCGCTGGAAGAATGCAGACCGATTGTGGAAGGATCCAATCTTGCGGAGTATAAAAGCACGTTGTTAAAGGTGAAAAGATATCTGGATTCCAAAGGAGAAGAAGATGTAAGAGGAAACCAGACCTTCGATCTGAGGACGGGAGTCCATGTGCTGACCGCGATCGAAGCACCGTGTCTGGATCTTCTCGGAAAGATGCTCGGAGTTCCTGTCTGTGAGCTTCTGGGAGACGGACAGCAAAGGGACAAGGTCCGGATGCTGGGCTACCTGTTCTTTGTAGGGGACAGAAAAAAGACAGATCTCCCGTACGATGAGGAACCGGACTCTGACTGTGAATGGTACCGGATCCGTCATGAAGAAGCGCTGACCGCGGAGAAGATTGTCGCGTTTGCAAAAGCAACACATGAGAAATACGGATTCAAAGATTTTAAATTGAAAGGCGGAGTGTTGCCGGGAAATGAAGAGATGGATGTAATCCGGGCGTTGAAAAAGGAATTCCCGGACGCAAGGATTGATCTGGATCCAAACGGCGGCTGGCTTCTTGAGGAAGCGGTAGAATACGTAAAGGGCATGAAAGGGATTCTTACATACTGTGAAGATCCATGCGGTGCGGAAGGAGTGTACTCGGGAAGAGAGATCATGAGTGAATTCCGCAGAAGGACAGGATTCCCAACAGCTACCAATATGATTGCCACAGACTGGAGAGAGGTAGGACACTCTCTGGAATCGCAGGCGGTTGATATCATTCTGGCGGACCCGCATTTCTGGACAATGAGCGGCTCGGTGAGAGTTGCACAGATGTGTCATGATTTCGGATATACATGGGGGTCTCATTCCAACAATCATTTTGATATTTCCCTGGCAATGTTTACTCATGTGGGAGCTCATGTGGGAGCTGCTGTGCCGGGTGAATATAATGCGCTGGATACGCACTGGATCTGGCAGGAAGGAGTCGAGCGGCTGACGAAAGAGCCGCTGCAGATCAAAGACGGATGTGTGAAAGTGCCGAAAAAACCGGGGCTTGGAATTGAAGTGGATATGGATCAGATTCTGAAGGCGAATCAGCTGTACAGGGAAAACTGTCTGGGAGGAAGAGATGACTCTGTTGTCATGCAGTATTTGATTCCTGGATGGAAATTTGACCCGAAGAAGCCTTGTCTGGTAAGATAATACTATAAATGAAAAGAAGGAAGCATGGATCCTGAATGCCGGGGATGCATGCTTTCTTTGGCAGGAGGAATGATATGAAAGTTGTAGCAGCGATTGATTCGATGAAAGGGAGCATTGGTTCCATAGAGGCGGGAACGGCGGCAAAGGCCGGAATCAGAAAGGTATGCCGGGCGGATGTTGTCATAAAACCTGTAGCGGACGGAGGAGAGGGAACAACGGAAAGCATGATCGAAGGACTGGGTGGAGAATACCGTGAAGTCCGTGTGACAGGGCCGGACGGGAAGCATGTAACAGCAAAATACGGGATACTGCCGGATGGAGAGACGATTGTGATGGAGATGGCGGAGGCGGCCGGAATCACGCTTATTCATCCGGACAGTCTGGATCCGTGGAATGCCACAAGTTTTGGCGTAGGAGAGATGATTCGGGATGCAGTGGAAAAAGGAGGAAGAAAATTCATTATCGGAATCGGGGGCAGTGCGACGACAGACGGGGGAGCAGGGATGCTTCAGGCGCTTGGGTACCGATTTCTGAATGCGGAAGGAAGACAGATCGCCGGAGGGATCGGTGAACTTGACCGGATCGTCAGAATTGACACAAGCCTGGCAATGCCGGAACTCAAGGAATGTTCTTTCCGGATTGCGTGTGATGTGAAAAATCCGCTTTGCGGTGAAAACGGTGCGGTATATGTATATGGCCCGCAGAAGGGAGTCAGGGCGGAAGAAAGAGCGGTTCTGGATGAGAAGATGAAGCATTATGCAGGGATGACAAAAATGTATCTGGGAAAAGACCATAGTGAGGAAGAAGGAGCAGGAGCCGCGGGAGGACTCGGATTTGCTTTTATCAGCTATATGCCGGATGCGGTCCTAAAACCGGGTATTGATATCATTATGGAAGCAGTCGGTCTGGAAGAAGAGATCCGCGACGCGGATCTTGTGATTACCGGCGAGGGAAGACTGGATTCGCAGACCGCGATGGGAAAGGTACCAGTGGGTGTGGCGAAACTTGCGAAAAAATACGGGAAAAAAGTCATTGCTTTTGCAGGAAGCGTGACAGACGATGCAGGGGCCTGCAATGAGGCGGGGATTGACGCATTTTTCCCGATTGTCAGAGGAATTACTACTCTGGAAGAAGCAATGGAGCCGGAGCGGGCCCGGAAAAATATGGAACTGGCTGTCGAACAGGTATTCCGGCTGATCTGCGGTTAGAAAATATCCGGAAAAGAGAATATTTTGCCGTATTGCTGGATCTGATGCTGCCGGGAAAAAGCGGGTTTGATATCTGCAGAGCGATCAGGGCTCAATCCGATGTTCCGATTCTTCTTGTCACTGCAAAAAAAGAGGATATAGATAAAATCAAAGGGCTCGGGCTCGGGGCGGATGACTATATTGTAAAGCCGTTCAGCCCTGTAGAGCTGACGGCCCGGATAAAAGCGCATATGCAAATCAGGCTTCTTTTGTTTCTGGCCGGAAATCCGGATATCGTCTTTACAAGAGAGCGGATTTTTGACCATGTCTGGGGAACAGAAGCTGTAGGAGACATGTCGACAGTCACGGTACATATCAATAAATTGAGAGAGAAAATAGAAGATGACCCGTCCGACCCGCAGTATACACAGACTGTATGGGGAGTCGGGTATCGGTTTAAAAAGTAAATCCTATTGAACAGCCGGGGATGCCTTTTGGGTATTCCCGGCTATTTTATACAGGTATTGGACAGAGCCGGTGAGAGGCACTATACTTATTTGAGGATTCTTCGGTCTTTGACCGATATCGAATATAAGAAATGAGAGAGAGGCTTGGAGCAGAAACTATTATTTACAAATAAGCAGCTGAGAAATATGATACTGCCCCTCGTGATGGAGCAGTTTTTGCTGATGCTGATGCTGGTGGGGCTTTCGGATACGTTTATTGTCAGCCAGTGCATGGCGCGGGCGATATCGAACAGGCAGAACAGTACTTTAAACGGTTGATGAAGAGCTCGCTGGTGATTGCGCTTGCCATGTGTATGGACTGGCTGAGCAGAGCAGTCGTGTTCCAGGTACGGTTCAGGAGAGGAAAGTGGAAAACATTTCACGTGATTTCATGACCCTGAAATGGGAAGTTTGTTTGAAACGGGACAGAAAATGTGTGTTAAGTCGAAAGTGATAAAAACTTTCGATTTAACGCATTTTTTTTGTAGATCTTACCATATGAAAAATTCTTGTAAGAGAACGGGCGCAATGTTATATTTGAGTTAAGACTGTGTAAAGAAAAAATCAAATAGAAAGCTCATGAAAAGTATACAGTCGAAATTTATTAAAAGAAGAAAAGGATGGGTAAAGGAAGAGACTTATGGATGTTTCATTTTTCAGCTTTTTTCAGCAGGTCACGTCAAATCCGGTACTTTTGATCACCGTGCTTCTTACAATGGGGGTCATTTTCGTAAACGGATGGACGGATGCACCGAACGCGATTGCCACCTGTATTGCCACAAGGTGTATGCGGGTGAGGCCTGCAATTATGATGAGCGCTGTCTTTAATTTCCTTGGAGTACTTGTGATGACCGGGATCAACAGCTCGGTTGCGTCCACAATCAGCAATATGGTGGACTTTGGAGGAGAGACAGACAAGGCGCTGGTAGCTCTTTGCGCGGCATTGTTTTCCATTGTTGTATACAGTGTTGCGGCTTCTGTTTTTGGAATTCCTACCAGCGAAAGCCACAGCCTTATTGCCGGACTTACCGGCGCGGCGATTGCGATTCAGAACGGATTGTCCGGTGTAAATGGCGCGGAATGGGTTAAGGTGCTTTACGGACTTGTACTGAGTCTGGCGCTCGGATTTTTTTCGGGCTGGATCATCTGCAAGGTGATTGCGGCTCTCTGCGCATCTATGGACCGGCGCAGGACATCGTCATTTTTTAAAGGCGCACAGATTTTCGGCGCGGCATTTATGAGCTTTATGCACGGAGCGCAGGATGGACAGAAATTTATCGGTGTGCTGTTTCTTGGAATCGCTTTCTGCAACGGACAGTCCAGTGTGGAAGGCATGGGGATTCCGATATGGCTGATGCTGCTTTGCAGTGCCGTTATGGGAATCGGGACAAGCGTAGGCGGTGAGAAGATTATAAAATCTGTCGGAATGGATATGGTCAAGCTTGAGAAGTTCCAGGGATTTTCAGCGGACCTTGCAGGCGCGTTCTGTCTGCTGCTTTCCAGTGTGTTTGGAATTCCGGTTTCCACAACACATACAAAGACCAGCGCAATTATGGGCGTCGGCGCGGTAAAAAGACTTTCCGCAATCAATTTCGGCGTAGTAAAGGACATGATGCTGACCTGGGTATTTACGTTCCCGGGATGCGGACTGATCAGTTTTGTCATAGCAAAGCTGTTCATGGCACTCTTTTAGAAGAAGTAGGAGGAAGTAAAAATGGCAAAGAATCGGGATTCATTTTATTTTGAAACATTTACAGCCTGTGCGGAAATTTCCTGTCAGGCGGGACATATGCTTGTAGGAATTCTCAGAGACTTCAGACCGGAAAAGCTGGAGGAGTATCTGGACGAGATGCACAAGATAGAAAACAGTGCGGACATGAAAAAGCACGATATGCTGGACAGACTTGCAAAAGAGTTTATCCCTCCGATTGAAAGAGAGGACATCATTGCTCTGAGCCAGCGGATTGACGATATCACAGACAAGATTGAGGATGTGCTCCTGAGAATCTATATGAATAATATCACTGAGATTGAAGATGATGCCCTTCAGATGCTGGATATTATTATCCGCTGCTGTGAAAAGGTGACAGAGCTTACAAAAGAGTTTGCAGATTTCCGGCATTCCAAAAAGCTGAAAGAAGTCATTATCCAGATTAATGACCTGGAAGAAGAGGCGGACCGCTGCTTTATGAAGAGTATGCGGAAGCTCCATGCCGAGTGCCAGAATCCGCTGCATATCATAGCATGGAGAGAGATCTACATCTATCTTGAGCGGTGCGCGGATACATGTGAACATGCCGCAGATGTGGTAGAAAGTGTAGTTATGAAAAATTCTTAAAAAAAGGCTTGCTTTTTTTGAGAGGGTATGATAATATAATTCTCGGCACTGCGATAGCGGTGCCAAGAAATAAGGCTCCGTGGTCAAGCGGTTAAGACATCGCCCTTTCACGGCGGTAACACGGGTTCGATTCCCGTCGGAGTCATTTTTGAAAAATGCTTGCATTTTTTCAGAAAATATGATAATATAATATAGTGTACGGCGCAGTAGCCAAGCGGTAAGGCGTGGGTCTGCAACACCCTGATGCACCGGTTCAAATCCGGTCTGCGCCTCTCAAAAAGCCCGGAAAATCAACGTTTTTCGGGTTCTTTTTATTTTTCAAGGCTTGTAAAAAAATAAGGTGGCAGATTTTTTTGACCAACAAAAATATTTTTCTTGCATCACCTTTTCTAAACTCATTCCAACAAAAAATTTTAAACTTAAGACCGCCAGAAACCGCATAAAATCGAATAAAATCGGTTCATAAGGTGGACGATAAGGTGGACGGATTTATGCGATTGCATCCACCAGATCCACTTTCTTTTGTGAGTCAGTATGAAAGTAAGTCTTTATGACTACATCATAGCTGTCACCTAATAATTCCGCCGCATCTTTCAGCTCACCCATATTAGTTGTTTTTCGGACAATATTAGTCGCAAACGTATGTCTGAGAGCATGGAGGGAATATTCCTGGATTCCTGCTCTTCTGCATATTTTGACTAAAGTATTCCGTATGTTTTGTAAAGTTGGGCTGATATGATTTTGAGTCGCAAGAATTAAATCTTTCTCAAAATAGTTTGTATCGTATAGCTCAAGCATACACTGAAGACAAAAATCTGCTTTTTTGTTCAGTGGAACTATTCTAACGCTGTTCGGATACTTTGGATCTGTAAGAACCAGTTTAGTTTTTGTTTTTGCGTTCTTGTCGCGGTTTTTTACACGGCTTAAAGTTTTATTGATTTTGACATAGCGACGCGAATCTTTCCAAATAATTTTTGATTTTCCTAATGCAGAAGCTCACCTCCTCTCAGACCGGTATTCAATAGGCGTTTACGAAACGCCACAAACCGTATAAATACGGTGTTTTTTGTTGCTAAAATACAAATAACTCCTCACCGGATATGGTATAATAGAGTCGTCCAAAATCCATAAACCACCATCCAAGAAAGGAG
>NZ_NFHY01000030.1:0-9176 GCF_002161525.1 Drancourtella sp. An57 | reverse complement strand
CGTATGGCCTTGAGATGTGGATAACGGCTCCAAAGGAGACGCTTGTTGTGCAAAATAGCCACAATAACATACTCTGGCTGAAAAGCAGGGATTTCTAAAATTTATTCTTTACCGCTGTTCTGGCCAGGGACAACTTGAAAGCGATTTCCTTTATGTGTTATAATTAAGAACAAACAGGGCAACAAATTAGAAGCTGTGGAGGCGGCCATTTATGAAAAATAAAATTTTTAAATATATTGGATTGGAAGTTCTTTTATTGCTTGCTTTGATGCTATGTGGAACTATTGTTGTAAAAATATTCAATGTTGCGCTGAAATTGCAGTTTGAAAGCATAGGGACTACAGGGTTTATCGCAGGATTATGCGCTTGGCTTATATTGTTGATTGGCTGGGGCATAAAAGCAGCTAAAGCAAAAAGGAACAAGTAACTTCCCATTTGTCGGGGGGCCGAATAAGATGGGGCATGGCGCTTCCCGTAGCGCCATGCCCCGTTGCATATATGACTCCTTTCCCTCTGCTGGTTATCACTTTTGCCACAAATGAACCGTCAGCCGATGTAATGTAGTAGGTAGCGTAAACCACCCTTTATACAGTAACTCCCATTTTCCCATTCGGTAAATTTATCATAATCGATGAGGAGTACGGAGAGGACTTTGTCATATTCTAATTCCAAGTCTACAACAAGATCCGTCATCTGTTCATGCATCTCTTTTGTATAAGAGCCGACCAAGACTGCGATATCAATATCCGATTCTTCCGTTTGAGTGCCTCTAGCCACAGATCCGTAGAGGATAATGCTGGTGATTGAACCCTGAAAAATTCGGACAAGTTCGGGAATTAATTTTTCTAGTAGATTTGTGTAATTTTCCATTATGTGCCTCCTTTCTCCTGTTTGAGATTATTTTACCCCATATTGAGAACGAAATCAATCAAGTGAAGAAAACCGTGGGTCTGCCAGATCGGAAGAGAGTTCACAAAAGAGTTTCTGGAACGGTATGACAGGATGCTGATGGAGGGAGGGACAAAAAGAAGTACCGGAACAAGGGTGCCAGACAGACAACCGTAAAAACCGTGTATGGGGAAGTAACTTATCAGAGGACTGTCTATGAAGTAACCGAGGAAGACGGAACCAGGCACTTTGTATATCTGCTGGATGAAACACTGGAACTGGACCATGTAGGTCTGATTTCAACGAACATGGCGGAACTGCTAGTAAAAGGGATCACTGAACTATCTTACAGAGAATGCGCCCGGCAGGTCAGCGAGATGACTGGACAGACCATCAGTGCGATAGGCGTATGGAACGTCATCCAGGCTTTAGGGGAAAAGGTTTGTGAGGACGAAGCAGAGTTGACAGAAGCATATAAGAAAGGCCAAGTGAAAGGGAAAAGAGAGGTTCCTGTTCTGTTTGAAGAAGCGGATGGAGCTTATATCAAGCTGCAGGGAAAAGACAGAAAAAAGGAAAAACAGGATAAATCAGAGATCAAGATCGGGATAGCTTATGACGGATGGCGGAAAACCGGCCCGGATCGTTATGCGCTGGAAAACAAAGTGGTAGTTGCCGAATTTTCTAAAGCAAAAGAGTTTCAGGAATACCGGGAAGCGGCAATCGCACGGGAGTTTAACCTGGATGAGGTAGATCAAAGAATCTTAAATGCGGACGGAGCGTCGTGGATCAAGAAAGTGAAAGATAAAAGCACCTGTTTTCAGTTAGACCCATTCCACCGGAACAAAGCTGTGAAAGAAAAAATCCATGAACCGGCTGCGAGGGATGCTGTTTTAGAACTGATAAAAGGAGAAGAGATCGAAGAAGTATTCCGGTATCTGGAAATCTATCGGAACAGCTTGAGTGATGAAGCTGAGATTGAAGATGTAGAAGAACTGATCCGATACTATGAAAACAACCGGGAAGGGCTTCTGCCGTATCAGTCTCAGGAACTGGAGCTGCCAGACCCACCGGAGGGTCTGGAATACCGGAACATGGGAACAATGGAAAACCATGTGTGGAGCGTGATAGCGAAGCGGATGAAACATGGGCACAGAAGTTGGAGCCGGCGAGGAGGGAACCATCTGGCGAAGATACTGGCAAAAAAGTGCAGCGGGAAACTGTATGAAGTGACAGAACGTCTGAGGAGGCCGGTATTTGAAGAAGAGAAAGTAGAAGAGTTATACGGCGAGATCCTGATGTCAGCGAAGACACCAAAGAAAGACGGAAAGGGTTATCAATATCCAGCAGTAGGGCATGTGGTTGGATTGGAGGGAAAGATACAGGGAGAGAGAAAGCGACTGCTGTACATGGCTGGATATTAGAAACCAGAAAAAGGACTGCTTGAACAAAAAAGATAAATCGGAAAGAAAGTTGCCAATGATTACTTGACAGTAACGAACACGGCGGTGACCTGTCTTTTTTCTGGTATGTCCGGAAAGATTGTGCTATTATAAACTCAGATTCCGGTATATCAGAAAAGAGG
Organism: Drancourtella sp. An57; assembly: GCF_002161525.1. Classification (NCBI taxonomy): domain Bacteria; kingdom Bacillati; phylum Bacillota; class Clostridia; order Eubacteriales; family Oscillospiraceae; genus Drancourtella; species Drancourtella sp. An57. The sequence continues at coordinate 6,706 of NZ_NFHY01000030.1, read as the reverse complement.
CAGACCTATGAGTTACAAAAATGAATGGTTTTTATTGGAAGCAGATGATAATATTGACGAGATCGAACACCGCGAACCTACGGAAGAGTTCCTGTTCTACAGGGCGGTAGCAACCGGAGATATTGAGACAGTCAGGAAGAACTGCGAGGCAGGACGTTTTGTGGAGGGAGAGGGAGTCGGAGTCCTTTCGAGAGACCACGTGGTCAATCTGAAATATCATTTTGTGATCACGACTGCGATGATCACACGTCTGTGCAGGCAGAACGGTATGGAACTGGAACAGGCGTTCAGGATGAGCGACTTTTATATCCGGAAACTGGATGACATCCACACCGAGGCGGAAGTCCACAGCCTTCACGACGAGATGGTTATGGATTTTACGGAAAAGATGCGCAAATATGCCCGCAGCGATACCAATTCAAAGCATATCAACGCGTGCAAGGAGTACATATATTCACACATCAAAGAAAGGATTACGATAGAAGATCTGGCGGATGAGCTCGGCGTATCGTCCGGTTACCTGTCCCGCCTGTTCAAGAAGGAGACCGGTGTATCGGTGAGCGCATATATACGAAGCCAGAAGATCGACATGGCGAAGAACCTTCTCAGGTTCAGCGATTATTCCATGATCGATATCGCAAACCGGCTTTCGTTTTCTTCCCAGAGTCATTTTATCCAGCAGTTCAGGGAAGTGGTCGGGATGACCCCGAAGAAATACCGCGACGAGTACTATATGGTCCAGTGGGACATTGAATCCGGCACTCCGCGTACGGAAGGAGATACCGCAGGAATACCGGATTAAATGTCTGTGCTGTCCGGAAGGTTACAGCGTCAGGAGAATTTCATTTTCTTCTTTGAGCAGTCCTTCCGGTATATAATTATCAGGAAGCTCCTTCCCGTTCAGGCTCATGCTCCGGCATCCGGATTCCCGGTGATCCGGATTTTCGATCCTGATATGGAGATGTTTTCCCCGGAAATCTTTGTCAATTTCAAAGGAATCCCAGCTCGCTGGGACAGACGGCGCGATCCGGATACCTTCCAGATCCGGCCGGAGTCCGAGGATTCCCTCCACGCAGCCGACCATCACGGTAGAGGCGGTTCCTGTCAGCCAGTGTACGTGGGAGCGGCCAAAATGGCTGCTGGCCGGGCCTTCGGTAAACTGACCGTAGCAGTATGGCTCGAGCCGGCGGATCTCTGCCCTGTCATTCTGTGCGGCAGGCGCATTCTCTGTAAAATATTCAAACGCACGGTTTCCATGGCCGCTGAGAGCTTCCGCGAGGATGAGCCAGCCCTGCGACTGGGAGAAAATACCGGAGTTTTCTTTTGTCCCCTGATTGTAGATTACGGCAAGCGCACCGTCAAACGCGTGCTCATGGTAAGGCGGATCCATCAGGATGGCGCCATATGCCGTGTTAAGTCTCTGATATACGTTTTCCAGCGCGGTGTCAGCCTGTTCTCTGGATGCGAGTCCGCTGATGACAGCCCAGCTCTGGGGATTCAGCCAGAGATTCGCCTCCGGATCCTCTGCCGCGCCGATGCGTTCGCCCATCTCGGTGTAGCCGCGGATAAAACGGTCATTATCCCAGCACAGTCTCTGGATCTTCTGTCCGGTTTCTTCCTGCTTTTCTTCAAGATAGCGGACATATCCGCTGTCCTGTTTGTAGACGGCAAATTTCTTTAATATAGTCATTGCATAATAAAACTGCAGTGCGACAAATGAGGATTCGCCTTCTGCGCCGAGACGGAGACAGTCATTCCAGTCCGCATACAATCCTGCGGGCAGACCGTGAGGACCGAGGTGGTCGAAGGAAAACTGCACGGCGCGTTTCAGATGCTCATAAACAGTCCCTGCACCTTTGTTGGCAAACGGAATGACTTCATCGAGGAATGCTGTATTGCCGGTCTCCGCGATGTATTTGTAAACGGTCGGGAACAGCCAGAGGGCGTCGTCTGCGCGATAGGCTGGATGCCCGGTCTCCTGTACATAGGAGGCGTCGTCCGGCGTGTCTTCATGTCCCGGGTTGTGGGTGAATTTTACAAGTGGAAGCCCGCCGCCGTTATCTACCTGTGCCGAGAGCATAAAACGGATCTTCTCACACGCCATTTCAGGCGCGAGGTGGATGATCCCCTGGATATCCTGCACTGTATCGCGGTAGCCGTAGCCGTTGCGAAGCCCGCAGTAAATAAAAGAAGCGGCTCTTGACCATACAAAAGTGATAAAGCAGTTATAGGCGTTCCATGTATTTATCATCGTGTTAAAGGCGGGATCCGGGGTATTGATCTTAAGGTGATCCAGTTTTGCATACCAGTCGGCTTTCAGCGCATTGATCTCCTGTCTGACCTGTCCGGCAGGATCCGTGTAAGAGTCTGCAATGGCTGCGGCTTCTGCCGAGGGTTTCATACCGAGCAGAAAAAGCAAGGTCCTGGATTCGCCGGGATCCAGAGTGACTTTGCAGGAGAGGGCGCCGCAGGAATTCTCATTGTAGCTTGTGATATTGCCAAGATCAGCAGAGATCACGCCTTGCGGATTGCCATATCCGTGGTATTTCCCGAGAAAAGCGTCCTTGTCTCCGCAGTAGGAGGAGACTTCTCCGCCTGCAAGAGCGAAGAAACGTTCGGTCACTTTCTTGTCATCTACTTCTTCGTCCTCCCGGAGCGCGTCAAGATTGCCGTGGATCTGCTGGATGATCCGGTTCTTTTCAAATAAGGTGCGGGTGATGAAAAGGGAATACTGGAGGTTTACCTGGTCCTGTTCATAATTGCTGTGGTTTGTGAATTCCGCATATCCGGTAAGCGTAAGGTCCCGCGCGCAGTCTGATTGATTAGTCACGGTAAGCGCCCACACTTCGTAAGATTTCCCGAGCGGCACGTAGTAATCAGCCTCAGAGTGTATTCCGCTGTAGTCTGCAAGCATTCTTGTATAGCCCATACCGTGGCAGCACTTGCTCTGATATTGCCCGAGCTCTTTTCCTACCGGCTGCCAGGAAGCGGACCAGTAGTCCCCGGATGCATTATCGCGGATATAGATATAGCGTCCCGGCTGATCAAACTGATTGAAGATGTAACGGAGGATGCGGCCGTTTGCCCCTGATCTTGCAAAGCTGTAACCGCCTGCGTTGTTGGAGATAATCGCGCCGTATTCCGGAGAACCAAGATAATTTACCCAAGGGGAAGGAGTATCCGGATGATCGATCACATATTCCCGTTCTTTATCATCAAAATAGCCATATTTCATAATTTTATTCCTGTCCTTTCAGTTGAGTTTAATTGAGAGTAACGGTCACGCGGAGATGTTCTCCGGAAAAGCCGTCAAGTATCTTTCGAGGAAGCACAGCGTATCCGGCGCTGTCTGTCTGAAGCTGATATCCTTCACAGACTGCAGAGGATATCGTATATTCCCCGCTGTCTTTGTGTTCCAGGTTCTCGTAGATCACCTCAATCTGTTTCCCGGCAAAGACAAGGCTGACAGAGGCTTTCCCCTGACCGTCAAACTGTTCGCCCATCAGTCGGGGGGCGAAAATGAGATCGCCGGCCTCGCCCCGGACGCCGAAGACCTGGGTGATCATCGTCAGCATAAACCAGCTTGCGGCTCCGGTCAGATAGTGGTACATTCCGCGCCCGTCCGAGCGGAAATACTCCGGGATTCCCGGATAGATCCGGCTTGTATCAAAGTCCAGTGCGGTTTCGGCAAGCGTCTTCAGCGCTTTCCAGCCTTCTTTTGCAAAGCCGCGGCGGTACAGGGCGTTGGCATACATCACAGTCATATGTGAGAATACAGCTCCGTTTTCCTTTTCACCGTATGCAAAGCCGAACATACGGCCCATATCGAATTTGAGTTCATGGAAATCCGTGTTCAGGCGATAACCGCCGATCTCTTTCCGGTAGAGATAATGGTCTGCACTGGCTGTGATCCTGCGGATCTGCTCATCGGAAGCGACATTTCCCATAATGGAAAAAACCTGACCTGTGAGCATCATGCGCACTTCGTTGGGAAAGAATCCTTCCACCGCGCGTCCGTGGTTATCGTAGTAGCTGTTAAACCATCCCTCGTCTGCTCCTCCGTCGATCCATTCCCGTTCCCGGAGATAACCTGTGAGCCAGCCGGCCCTGCGATCCAGGTCATCCGCCAGTACGGAAAGAGGAATGGAGAAATGCCTGCCGCTGATCCGGTGCCGGCAGCTTTGTGTGTAGTCTTCCAGAAGCGCATTTTTGGCGTCAGGATCTTCGAATAAGCCGGCGTCTCCATTCAGGAGGATTTGAAGCTCCTCGGGCAGAACAGTTTCTTTTTCGCCGGAACGGCTTTCAAGAAGCCGGATCATTGAGGCGAGATCCCGCAGGTTCCCGGCGTAGGCGCAGGTGAAAGCAACGCTCTCGCCGCGTTCGGACGCCATGTCAAGGGCGTCGTTCCAGTCAGCCCCGCGCAGGCGGTAAACATTGTGGCTGCCGACTTCGTAGAAAGCGGTCAGCTGCTGGATCAGAAGATGTTCCAGGATACTTCCGGTATAAATCTCCCCGTCCTTTGTCCTGAGCAGGCTGCCCTGTCCTGCGTCCCACTGTCCGTCGGTCTGTGTTCCCCGGCAGGTCTGCGCGTCTTTAAAATAAGGAACTTTCCTGTTCAGGATATCCACGTCGCCGGTCTGATCGATATAGAGTTTGGTTGTCATCTGGGGCCAGAGAGCGTGATCCATCCATACACGTGCGATCCCGTTGCGGTCCGCGATGAAGTTCCCGTCGCCCTCTCCGATGATCGTGGCGTTGGTTCCGTCGATCCGGACCCCGCCGAAGTTTTTCTCGATCATCTGACCTACACCGTCCGGATCCATGAGAAGAAGAGAGAGGCAGTCCTGCCAGAGATCGCGCCATCCCCGGCCGCCTCTTCCGTAATCGTGATGGGGCAGGAAGGAACAGCCGAACAGCCGTCTGAGAAAAGGCTGGAAGCAGATCCATTTCATCAGACGGTCAAAATCAGCGTCGCCGGTATGAAATCCGGTGTTGACTTTCTCCCTCCACCAGGATCTTGTCTCGTTGAGAGCCTTCTTTACTTTATCCGGCGTATTGTATTTTTCATAAATCTGAGAGATGGATTCTCTGTTGTCTTCCGCTCCCAGGATCAGGATGTAATCCGTCTCCTCCCCGGGGGCAAGATGTATTTCCGGGAAGCGGAAAGCGCCCATCGCTTCTCTGCCGGCGGCAGAAGAGCCGGCCGGCACGCCGGTACGGCGCTCGCAGACGGCGCGCGGGTGCGTATAGGTTCCGCCTTCTCCCAGAAATTCCTCTACAGTGGGAAAGAAACTTTCCGGAGCTTCACCGGCGCCGCTGCATCCGTATACATAGTAGATCATAGAGTTGGGACGGTGCCCGCGCTCGTCAAAAGACATGGTCGGGCTGACAAGGATCCCGTGGGATTCCGTGCGGATGCGGTGGAGCATGGAAGTCACATTTCTGTGATCCCGTATATTGTCGGCGCTGCGTCCGTAGACAGGAACTGCGGCGAAGGGGATCAGGGTCTTTGTACTGTCTGACTGATTGCGGACCGTAATATACATGATCTCCGCATTGTCTTTCACAGGTATAAATGAAGTAACGGCAGTCCGGACATCCCGGCTTCTGGAGATCCTCTCCATCGAATGCCACATGAATCCAGCCGTGATCCGGCTGGCGTCCTGAAGCTCCGTAAACCGGGCTGCTTCCTGTTCCGCCGACGCTCCGGACGCGGAGAATACTTCGCCTGTATCAGATACCAGCCAGAAGTTTCTGACTGAGCGGTTGTTATGAAGGTTTTCAGCGCTGACCGGCTCAAGGAGGAAAGTTTCCTGATCGATCTTTGCGTCCCCGCCGAGATTGGGAGTGACGGAACTTTTCAGGCCTTTCTCTGACGCCAGCGGAAAATAAAGATAACTTGTATTTTCCGGCTGTTCTATAGAAAAACTGCCATGTTCGTCTATAAACTGCAGATGTTTCATATTAAGTCTCCTTTCACTTCGTGTATTTCTTACTTATGGGCATTATATAAGAATCTCTTCAGGGCAAAAATCAGAAAGAAAACTAAAAATATCAGAATCATGACATAAAATAAAAAAATGACGAAAACGGGTCATGAATCTGATATTTTTTTGCGATTCATAATATATCGCCCGGCAGGAATGGGCTATAATCTCACTATCACAGGCGGACAGGAGATCTGCCAGATAATAAACTGACGAGGAGGAATGAACAATGAAAAAGAGAGTAGTTGCCGTGATGATGGCAACAGTCACTGCGACAGGTCTGCTGGCCGGATGCGGCGGACAGGGAACAGATTCCGGATCCGGAGATGCACAGAGTACAGAGGAAGGCAAAGTCATTAATATCTACAGCTGGAATGATGAATTCCGCACCCGTCTGGAAGCTGTTTATCCGGAAGTCGAGAGTACTTCCGATGACGGAACAGTGACCACGCTGAAGGACGGAACGGAGATCCACTGGGTGATCAATCCGAACCAGGACGGCGTCTACCAGCAGAAACTTGACGAGGCGCTTATGAACCAGGCGGACGCGGCGGCAGACGATAAGATCGATATCTTCTTATCAGAGACAGATTATGTATATAACTAAGACTTCCCATACCTGAAATGGGCTTCGCTCCTTGAAAATTCAATATTTCAGCTGACAAAATAGTGATTTATGCCCCTATAGACTCTGGATGGAGTGCGTTACGCAGATATTT